>CAZAYK010000044.1:0-8872 GCA_964489415.1 uncultured Dehalococcoidaceae bacterium
AAAGAAGCGAGGCAATCTCCGGGGGAGAATGCTACCTAGACAGCATTGAGGTGGAATAATGGAGATAAAGGTCGTAAAGGTAATGGCAAATCTCCTCGAGGCGAATGACGCCATCGCCCAGAGAAACCAGGAACGCCTGGACAAACTGGGCATTCTCGCCATAAACATAATGTCATCGCCGGGAGCAGGTAAGACCAGCCTTATCCTGCAAACCATAAACAGGCTAAAAAAGGAAATCAGCCCAGCGGTTATTGAGGGTGATATTGCCTCCACGGTTGATGCCGATAAAGTACATGCCCAGGGCGTGCCCGTAGTTCAAATCAATACCGACGGCGGCTGCCATCTCGACGCCAATATGCTGGAAAAAGCACTAAACAACCTGCCCCTTGACCAAATTGACCTGTTGCTCGTGGAGAATGTGGGCAATCTCGTCTGCCCGGCTAACTTTGCCCTGGGGGAACACAAGCGGGTAATGCTGCTCAGCCTTCCCGAGGGTGATGATAAGCCCTATAAGTACCCGCTGATGTTCAGCGGCGCTGATATCGTCCTGGTCAACAAGATTGATTTACTGCCCCACCTCGACTTTAATATTGACGCCTTCAGCAGGGCAGTAACCGGTCTTAATCCTGAAGTCAAGATATTCCCGGTGTCGTGCAAAACCGGTCAGGGGATGGAGCCGTGGCTTAGCTGGCTGCGGAACGAAATAGAGGGTAAAAGGGGCAAGGGCAAATTATATGGCCAGAATACCGGTTCTTAACCTAGCCCGCATCAGTGTCCGGGGGGTGGTGCAGGGGGTTGGCTTCCGCCCCTTTGTTTACCAGCTAGCCACCCAGCACAACCTCAAGGGCTGGGTATGCAACACCTCAGAGGATGTCCAGATTGAGATCGAAGGTGAGGAAGCCAGCATCGAACAATTCCTGCACGAGCTACCGGAGAAAGCCCCACCCCTGGCCCGGATTGAAAACATCACGGTTAGCCGCCATCCCCCAGCACACTATGATAAATTTGAAATCCGCCACAGCATCACTCAACAAGGAAAATACCAGCTTATCTCACCGGATATTGCCACCTGCCCCGAGTGCCTCAGGGAAATCCTGAACCCTAATGACCGGCGCTACCGTTACCCGTTTACCAACTGCACCAACTGCGGCCCCCGCTTCACCATCATTGAGGATATCCCCTATGACCGCAAAAAGACCACGATGCGCCACTTCCCGATGTGCCCCCGCTGCCAGCAGGAATACGAAGACCCGCTTAACCGCCGCTTTCACGCCCAGCCCAATGCCTGTCCAGTTTGTGGACCGCAACTGAAGCTGGTTGATGCCAATGGCAATCCGGTACCCAGCAGTGATATAATTACTACCACCAGCCAGTTACTAAAAGAGGGGAAGATTGTCGCCGTCAAGGGTCTGGGTGGCTTCCTCCTTGCCTGTGATGCCACCAACGAAGCCACCGTTAAACTGCTGCGAACGAGGAAACAGCGCCCGTCCAAGCCGCTGGCGGTAATGGTGGCCTCCCTTGATGAGGTGAAGCAGCACTGTTATGTCAACAACGAGGAGGAAAGGCTACTCACCTCCCCCACCAGCCCCATTGTTCTCCTCCGCTGGAAGCCGGGCTCAACAATAGTCTCCGCCGTAGCCCCGAGCCTGATATACCTCGGGGTGATGCTCCCCTACACCCCCCTCCACCACCTGCTGCTCCGGGAAACAGGACTGCCTCTGGTGATGACCAGCGGCAACCTCAGTGAGGAGCCCATTGCCAAGGACAATGATGAAGCCCTCAGGCGACTCTCCGGTATTGCTGACTACTTCCTCATTCACAACCGGGATATCTACGCCCGCTACGATGATAGTGTCACCATGGTGGAACGGGGCACCGCCCAGCTCATCCGGCGCGCCCGCGGCTACGCCCCCCATCCCATCCCCCTGAAATACCAGAGCCAGCAGATACTCGGCTGCGGTGCTGAAGAGAAGAACACCTTCTGCCTCACCAAAGATAATTATGCCTTCTTAAGCCAGCACATCGGCGACATGGAAAATCTGGAAACGATGGAGCACTTCACCACCACCATCAGCCTTTATCAGAGACTATTCCGCATTGAACCCAAGATTATTGCCCATGACCTCCACCCGGAATACCTGGCCACCAAATACGCCACGGAACTGGCTGCCCAATCACCTGATATTGCCCTCGTTCCCGTCCAGCACCACCACGCCCATATTGCCAGCTGCCTGGTGGACAATGGGGTTGGAGAACCGGTTATCGGGGTCTCCTTTGACGGCACCGGCTACGGCACTGATGGCAATATCTGGGGCGGGGAATTTATTATCGCTGACCTATGCCAGTTCACCCGGATGGGGCACCTTGAATACCTCCCGCTACCTGGCGGCGCCCTCGCCATTAAAAAGCCATATCGCATTGCCGCCGGTTACCTCCTCTGGCTGTTTCCCCATCAGGATCTGCCCTACCTCCACGGGCTGGATAAACAGGAGGTGGAGATTGTCAAGAGGCAGCTCGCCAGGAAGATAAATTGCCCGCTGACCTCAAGCTGCGGCCGCCTCTTCGACGCGGTATCCGCCCTCCTCGGAGTCAGGAGTGAGATAGACTACGAGGCTCAGGCAGCTATTGAGCTGGAAATGCTCGCCTATTCGGCGCCAGGGGAAACCGCTCACTACCCGTTTACCATAATCGAGCAGGATGGCGTGAATATCATCACGCTTAAGGAACTACTCGGGGCAATAATCCACGATTTGCAGAATAGCGTTGACCAGGCCACAATAGCCGCCCGGTTTCATAACACCATCGCCCAGATGATACTCCAGCTATGTCAACTAATCTCGGCAAAAGCCGGCATTAAACAGGTGGCACTGAGCGGCGGGGTATTCCAGAACCGGTTGCTCCTCCGGAAAACCACTGCGCTACTTGAGTCTGCTGGCCTCCCGGTACTTACCCACCGCCAGGTGCCCAGCAATGATGGTGGCATTTCGCTGGGGCAGGTTGCCATCGCTAACTTTGCCGTTAAATAAAGGAGCTAAACATGTGTCTTGCCATTCCCGCCCGGATTAAATCAATCAATGGCTACCAAGCTGAGGTTGAGATAGACGGCCTGACCCGCCAGGTCAGTCTTCAGCTCACCCCGGAGGCTAAGGTGGGTGATTACGTTCTGCTGCACACTGGTTATGCCATTAACATCATTGACCCGGCTGAAGCTGAAGAGACACTCAAGCTGCTGAGGGAAATTGGTGAAATTTGTTAATGAGTATCGCGACCCGGAACTGGGCAGGAAGCTGGTTGACCGAATCCACCGCCACTCCACCCAGCCAATACGGCTGATGGAATTCTGCGGCGGGCATACCGTGGCCATCTTCAAACATGGCATCCGCCAGCTGCTCCCCGATACCATCGAGATGCTCTCCGGACCCGGGTGCCCGGTATGCGTCACCGCCAATGCTGACCTGGATAAAGCCATTGCCCTGGCCCACCACCCCGATGTTATCATCACCAGCTTTGGCGACATGATCCGGGTTCCCGGAAGCTTCTCCAGCCTGCAACAGGCTAAGGCGGAAGGGGCTGATGTCAGGGTGGTCTACTCCGCTCAGGATGCCTTGGCCATTGCCCGGGACAACCCGGATAAATCCGTGGTCTTTATTGGCATCGGCTTTGAGACCACCGCCCCCACCATTGCCGCCTCTATCCTGCAGGCAGAACAGGAAAAAATAGACAACTACTACCTCCTCTGCCTGCACAAGCTCTGCCCACCGATAATGAAGGCGCTCCTTGACCTGGGCGAGGTCAGGCTTAACGGCATCATCGGCCCGGGGCATGTCAGCAGTGTCATTGGCGGTTATCCCTACCAATTTATCCCCGATGATTACCACATCGGCTGTGTTATCTCCGGATTTGAACCCGTGGACATCCTGCTCAGTATTGACCTCCTGGTCAACCAGGTGGAAAGCGGGCAACCCAGGGTGGAGATAGCCTACCGCCGCGGGGTGAAGCCGGAAGGTAACCGCCATGCCCTCCGCCTCATGGAAACCGTCTTTGATGTTGGTGATGCCAACTGGCGCGGTATCGGTCAGGTACCACTAAGCGGGTTAAGGTTAAACCCAAAATACGAGCGTTTCAATGCTGAGGCCAGATTTAATATTGACCCCGGCCCAACCCAGGAGCCTAAAGGCTGCATCTGCGGCAGTATCCTGCGCGGGGTCAGCACCCCCCCGGACTGCCCGCTATTTAGGAAAACCTGCACCCCGGAACATCCGGTAGGCCCCTGCATGGTATCCGCCGAGGGTAGCTGTGCCACCTACTACCATTATGGAGATAGTGATGGAAGATAGAGTGCTACTGGCTCACGGTAGCGGCGGCAAGCTCAGCCACGATTTAATTGAACAGGTCCTGGTGCCCATACTGGCCAACCCGATATTGAATAAGCTGGATGATGCGGCGGTGTTTGACCTCGGCGGGCGGCTTGCCTTCACCACCGATAGCTATACCGTCAGCCCCATCTTCTTCCCCGGTGGGGATATCGGCAAGCTGGCAGTATGCGGCACAGTAAACGACCTGGCCATGAGCGGGGCGACCCCGTTATATCTCAGCCTGAGCCTTATTATTGAAGAGGGCCTCCCCCTTAGCCAACTGAAAAGGATAGCCAGCTCCATCAGTGACGCCGCCAGTGAGGCTGGAGTCAAGATTATCACCGGTGATACCAAGGTAGTCAATCAGGGCACCGTGGATAAGCTCTTTATCAACACCTCCGGTGTCGGTATTGTCCCCCCAGGAATAAATATCTCCGCAGCCAATGCCCTCCCTGGAGACAAGATTATCGTCAGCGGCAAGCTGGGCGACCACGGCATTGCCATACTCAGCCAGCGGGAGGGGCTAAACTTTCAGGTGCCGGTTATCAGCGATTGTGCCCCGCTGAACCAGCTGGTTGCCGAGATGCTAGCGGCGTCAACCAATATCCACTGCCTGCGTGACCCGACTCGCGGCGGTCTGACCACCACCCTGAATGACTTTGCCCAGCAATCCAAGGTGGGCATTAGGATAGAAGAAGAGAAGATACCCGTGGATAAAGCTGTATTAGCCGCCTGTGAGCTCCTCGGCTTTGACCCCCTGGACATCGCCAATGAGGGCAAGCTAATCGCCGTGGTTGCCCCGGGTGACGCTGATAAGATACTGACCACCATGAGGCAAAACAAATACGGGACGGAGGCTACCATTATCGGTGAGGTCGTCGCCGAGCACCCCGGTAGGGTGGTCATGAAAACCCGCCTGGGGGCATCCCGCATTGTGGATATGCCCGTGGGAGAGCTACTCCCCCGGATATGCTAAGGTGATGCCGTGACAAGCAAAATTGATAATCACCGGCAGAATAAGGAGCCAAACCCCATCCTGGTAATTGGGGTGGGCAATCTGCTGCTTAAAGATGAGGGAATCGGGGTCCATGTAATAAGAGCCCTTCACGAGGCTAACCTTCCCGACAATATCCAGCTAATTGATGCCGGAACATCCCCTGACCCAGTCACCTACCCAGCAGCCAGTGACAAATTGATTATCATTGACGCAGCTAAAGGCGGGGGCGAACCGGGAACAATCTACCGCCTTCACCCCGGGGATTTAACCACGGAAACAGGAAAGGCTATCTCAGCTCACCAGTTAGGTGTCAACCACAGCCTGATGCTGTTAAAACTAATGGGCAACGAACCCAGAGAAATCGTCATCATTGGCATTGAGCCTAAGGAGATAGACTGGGGAACCGAGCTATCCGTAGAATTAAAGCAGAAGCTCCCCCAAATAGTTCAGGTAGTACTCAAGGAAATCGGCATCGCCCCAGCTAAGATTACTAGACACGACTGACCAAATATAATAATATGGGAACAGATTGGAGAGGAGGGATGGATCATGCCATTTCGCATGGGACCCTGGGAAATTGCCCTGATCCTGGTAATCATCCTCATCGTCTTCGGAGTGGGTAAACTCCCCCAGGTTGGTGGAGCCATCGGTAAGGGCCTACGCGCCTTCCGGAAGGCACAGCATGGTGAAGATGAAGAGGAGGAAGACGAGGCAAGCCCACCGGTCAGAAAATCCCCGCACAAGAAAACGGCGAAAAGCTAACCCTACCTCATGGCCCGGCATCAGCTGGTTATCTGCCTTCGCCTAACCGCCCAAGGCAGCAGGGAGAGAGGCTAAGCAATGGGGTTCTTCGGCATAGGGACAGGGGAGATATTACTCATCCTCATTCTGGTACTGATAATATGGGGGCCAGGTAGGCTACCCGAGATTGCCAGAAAGCTGGGAAAAGCAGTACGTACCTTGAGGAAGGCAAGCTATGACCTCACCACCGCCATGACCCGGGAAATAGACCTGCGGGAGGATGACCTGTCCCAGCCAGAGAACCCCCCCGATAATGCCAAGAAACCCTCCACCAATAGCCAGTCTAGGCCGCCAGAGGGGCAGCAGCCATAAGATGGGTAATGACGAAAAGAAGCTGTCTATCCTGGCTCATCTCGGTGAACTCCGCCGGCGGCTAATCCTGAGCTTGATTGCAGTAGCCATTGCCGCCATCATCTCCTTCGCCTTTTATGACTGGATATTCTATATCCTCATCCTACCGGCCGAAGGTATCCAACTCATCTATATTGAGATGACCGAGATGATTGGCACCATCATGCGGGTATGCCTCAGCGCGGGTATCGTGCTGGCCATGCCGTATATTACCTACCACGCTATCATGTTTGTCTCCCCCGCACTCACCCGCCAGGAAAAAAGATACGTGTATATCATACTTCCTTGGGTAGCCCTGATGTTCCTCGGTGGTATCGTTTTTGGCTACTTCATCCTGATACCGCCCGCCACCAAGTTCCTGATTACCTTTGGCAGTGACATTGCCACCCCCCAGATAAAGATAGGAAATTACATCTCCATCATCACCCGGCTGCTCTTGGCTGTCGGGCTCGTCTTTGAGATGCCGGTGGTAACCACCTTCATGGCAAGAATCGGCATCCTTAAGCCCAGGTGGCTCAGCGACAAGCGAAGGATGGCGATTATATTTGCCTTCATTCTCGCCGCCATCATCACCCCCACCTTTGACCCGATAAACCAGACTCTGGTGGCAGCGCCGCTAATTGTCCTCTACGAGATGAGCATCTGGCTGGCAAAATTGGTCTACCGCGGACAGACGCAAACAGCACAATCGGTTATTTGATTTGCTGCCGCACCCGGTAGATAACCAAATCTAGGGCAATTGCACTATTGGGGATGTTACTATATACTTAACCTAGCCTCACTCCGGGAGCGGATGAGCCCCGGTGGGCTTCGCGGACTTCAAATCCGTTGGGGGGTACGAAGAGTGCCTTCGGTGGGTTCGACTCCCATGCGCTCCCGCCACTACAGTTAACTTGCCCCTTCACCCGGCGCATTACCAAAATACACCTTGGTGTGCGGCCAGGGTATCTCAATACCCTCAGCATCAAACGCCTTCTTGATGCGGAGGCGCAGTTCTCCCGTAATCGCCCATTGCTGTAGGGGCTTCACATCCCCCAAAATCTTGATATCGATCCCAGAGTCCCCCAGATTATCCACCCGGAGCACCTGGGGCATAGTGACAAACATCGGATGCCACTTCTCATCCTCATAGAGTTCCCGGCACACGCGGTTTATCACGCCAATGGCGTGATCCAGGTCAGTGCCATAGGCCACCGGGACATTCAGGTTAACCCGGGCAAAGCGCCGGGAATAGTTGCTGGCTACCTTAATCTCACCATTGGGTATGTGATGGACGATACCATCCAGGTCACGGAGCACCGTTTTCCTCAGGCTTATTTCCTCGACCAATCCGGCAATGCCCGCCACCCGGGCGACATCCCCCACCCGGTACTGGTTTTCCAGGAGGATGAAGATGCCGGCAATAAGATCCCGTATCAGATACTGAGCCCCGAAACCAACGGCAATACCCGCAATACCGAAACCAGCCAGAATAGGCCCGATAGGCACATCCAGTTCCGAGAGAATCATAAAGATGACCAAGAGAATGATTAGCACCTTCCCCGCCCCCATGAAGACGCCAAGCAGGGTATCTGCTCGCCGCTTCATCCCCTCCCGGCTCTCCCCCCGCTTGGGCTTCGCCATGGAGCGGTACAGCAGCGGCGGGAGAAACCTCTTTAGGGCAAACCACAGCACCACCCCCACCACCAGCATCACCAGAATTATGATACCATGCTCCAGAAACCAAACCTGCACTGTCTCCGTGTTTATCAAGTTATAGACACCCTCGCGGGATAGTATTATTGCCAGCAGGGACAGGCCAACCAGTACCAGGAAAATCCCCTCAACCGTCCAGAAGGTAATGGTGGCACCCCTGCGGACTCCAGATTGCCACCCATCCGGCGCAATTTGGGTAACACCGGCCAGTAGGCGCTCCCGGAAGAGAAACAGCAGGATGAGCACCACACTGGCAATGAGAAGCAGCCAGAGGCTAATGCCAGTAAACCATCCCCACATAGTAGACACCCCCTTTGCCCGATTAGTTGGCTGACCAGGTGGCCCAGTTAGTAGAGCACCCTTTCGTCACCAACCCGGCGAGTTATCCTCTCCCCGTCCAGGTACTCCAGGAGAGCCTGGGCATACTTCCGGCTGGTATGAAACAGGTCTCTCACCTCCGCCAGGCTCACCTTACCATGGGTCTTGATATAGGAAGTAACCCTGTCCACCATCTCACGATAAGCCGAAGCCGAAAAGACCACGCTATCACTTATCTTGACCACCTTCCCCTGCCCGATAAGCAGGTTGAGTAGATCCGGTTCGGGGATGAGGTCACTGGGGGGGGCATAGGGATTCCGCTCCAGGGACGACAAGAAGCTATCTATCCTCGCCT
>CAZAYK010000045.1:0-5945 GCA_964489415.1 uncultured Dehalococcoidaceae bacterium
GCAGTGGTGGGCCGCAGCAGGTTGCCGAAATGAAGCAGAAATTGGAGGAAGCGGGTAAGGAGGTAACCGGCACCAAGGTCATTGATTTTCTCTGTGAAAAGGCCTTGGTTAAATCGGGCTTGCGGGGCAGGGTTGCCGAGGTTGAGGCTGCGGATTCCATTCTGGTTATGACCTGCGGTATTGGTGTCCAGGCAGTGGCTGCCTCGGTAAACAAGGTGTGTCATCCCGCCTGCAACACCATTAACTTGGGGGGAAGCCGGGGGGAGTGGCCGGGCAGTGAGCGGTGCCAGGAGTGCGGCCAGTGCCTTCTCGATTATACCGGCGGCATCTGCCCGCTGAGTGCCTGCACCAAGGGCCTGGTTAATGGTGCCTGTGGCGGGGCATCCAATGGGAAGTGTGAGCTTGACCCCAAGCGTGACTGTGGCTGGGAGCTAATCTACCAGCGGTTGAAAGCCAAGGGGCAGATGGACAAGCTCAAGGCATTTATTGAACCCCTGGATTACAGCAGGTTGATGGTGAAACCGGCACTGTTATCCACCTCCCGTTATGCACTGGAGCAATCTGACGAGAAGGAGAAGGTAAAGTGAGCTTGCAATCTAAACTGGAGGCAGGAGAATTTGTCATCACCGCTGAGGTGGGCCCGCTGAAAGGGACGGATACCACCGAGATTGAGGAGGTAGCTGAGCTTCTCAAAGGGAGGATAACTGCGGCCAATGTTACTGACCAGCAAAGCTCAGTGATGAGGTTGGGTTCACTGACCGTCTCCCATCTGTTGCTGAGAAAGGGGCTGGAGCCCATCTTTCAGATGACCTGCCGGGACCGGAACCGGATAGCCCTGCAATCTGATCTGCTGAGTGCCTGGGTGCTGGGCATCAGGAATGTGCTGGCCATCACCGGGGACCTACCGGCGCTGGGTGACCATCCTCAGGCGAAGCCGGTTTATGATCTGGACTCGGTGCAGCTTCTGAGGACAATAAGCCGGTTAAATGAGGGTTATGACCTCGCCGGGAATGAACTCCAGGGCAAGCCTAGTTTCTTCCCCGGTGCCGTGGTCAAGGTAGAGTCAGACACCGAGGCGGCAATGGAGCTGCAGCTAGTGAAGATGGAGAAGAAGATTAACGCCGGAGCCAGGTTCTTCCAGACCCAGGCCGTCTATGACGTTGATCACTTCGCCAAATTTATGAAGAGGGTGGAGGGGTTCGGAGTGCCTGTCCTGGCGGGAATAATCCCGCTCAAGTCGGCTGGTATGGCGCGGTTTATGAACCGGAATGTCTCCGGGGTCTTTGTGCCTGAGGAGCTCATTGAGCGGATGGCTGAGGCTGAAGACAAAACCCAGACCGGTATTGACATTGCCGCTAATTTGATAAGGGAGCTCAAGGACCTCTGTCACGGGGTGCACATTATGGCTATTGGCTGGGAGAAGAAGGTGCCGGCAATACTGGAAGCGGCGGGGCTTTAATCTGGCGGCGTAGTTATATTGCGGCGCCGGTGTTAATATTCGCTGGAGATGAAGTTTTTAATCTGGGCAAAGGTGAACACCGGCCCATCACGGCAGACATAGATATCGCCGATATTACACCGGCCACACTTGCCGATTCCGCATTTCATCCTCTTTTCCAGGGTGGTTATCATCTGCTCCGGGGTGAAGCCCAGTTTTTCCAGCACGGGGAAGGTAAAGCGGATCATGACTGGTGGGCCACAGACGATAGCTGCGGCATTCTTGGCTGAGGGAGCCACCTCTTCCAGCACCTGAGGGACGAAGCCCACCCTGCCTGTCCACCCCTCATCCCCCCGATCCACGGTGGTGACCATATTTACTGATTTATCCTTATCCCAGGCATCAAGGTCGTACTTGAAACAGAGGTCAGCGGGGCTACGTGCCCCGTAGATAATGTTGATATTCTCATATTGCCCCCGATTATCAAGGACATTCCAGATAAGCGAGCGCAGTGGCGCCAGTCCGATGCCACCGCCGACAAAGACCAGGTTCTTGCCCCGGAGGTAATCCAGCGGGAAGCTGTTGCCATAGGGCCCCCGGAAGCCTATTTCGGCACCAACACCAAGCCGGTGCAGGGCGTTGGTTACCTTGCCCACCCGTTTCACCGTGCATTCCAGATGGTCACGCCGGGTGGGGCTGGACGAGATACAAAAGGTGGCTTCGCCGACACCGAAAACCGAGTATTCCCCGAACTGCCCCGACTCGAAGGTGAATTCCTCCCGCAGTTTCTCATCCTTAAAATTGAAGTGGAAGGTTCGGGTATCTGCCGTCTCCTCGATTATTTTCTCGATGACCGCGATGTGGGGCAGGTAGACATTCCCCCCGGCAAGGAATTTCTGCCTATGGCTGATATCCGTAATAGCCATTGCTGTTCTCCATTTAGACCGTGGCTTTTTCCGGTACCCTAGCCAGCACCTGGGTAATGTCCCAGTTTACCGGGCAGAGGCGGATGCATCTCCCGCAGCCGGTGCAGGCGATGACATCAAACAGCATGGGGTAGAATTCATACTTGTGGCATACCTTCTGCCGCACCCGCTGCCACTTCTCCTCCCGGGGGTTTTCCGCCGGCATTTTGGTGTAAACGGAAAAGCTGCAGCTATCCCAGTTCCGGAATCTGGCTCCGTCTCCTCTAGCCATCTCGTCGTTGATGTCAAAGCAGTAACAGGTAGGGCAGAGGAAGGTGCAGATACCGCAGCTGATGCACTTGGCGGCTACCTTCTCCCAGAATTCTTTGTCTTCAAAGGAAGACCGCAGCCTTTGGGTTATGTTCTTGGTATCCAGCTTTCTGGTTACTTTTTGATAAGCAGTTTCCCTAGATTCCTTAGCCCTGGCTTCATCTGACTGAGTTGCTGCTTCCAGCCCCGTGGTCTTAGCTAATAGTTCCTTGCCCTTATCGGTAATCTCTTCAATCAAGAAATCATCCCCGATGTCGGTGAGCATCAGGTCAACATCACCTGACTCCGCCGGGCTGATGCCCAGAGAGGTGCAGAAGCAGCTGTCATAGGGATTGGTGCACCCCATTCCGATAAGCAGGGCATTGTCTCTCCGGGTAAGGTAATAGCTGTCTTCATAGGCATCCCGGAAGACCATATCAATTATCGCCAGGGCCCGGGCATCACAGGGGCGGATGCCGAAGATCAATTGCCGCTCATTCGGGAGGGTTGCTTCCAGGTGGTAACCCGCCTGGTCCTTGCGGAAGCGGAACATTTCCTCCATGTTGGGCAGGAAGTTATTCTTGGGAGGGATAACGGTATTTCGGTACCAGTCAAGGGGGATATCCCCCCCGTCCCACCTTTCCATCCGGGCTACCCCGCTTTCCCGCGATGGCACCAGGATGGTAAAATCACCCTGCCACTGGCGGAGAAGATTAGTGATATCCTTCTTCTTTATCTTGAGCATAGCATCACCGGATGAAGTCTTCTGCCTCGTCTACGGCATAGGCAGTCATTAAGGGGGGTGCCTCGGTGTCGGTTCCTGCCTTGTAGTGGAAGAGTTCATCAACTATCTCTTCCATCTTCTTGGTCAGGCTTCGGAGGGGGATATTTACCGGGCAAGCCCGTTCACACTCACCGCAGTCAGTGCATCTTCCCGCAGTATGAATGATTCGGGTCACCTGAAATATCAGGTTCTCCTGCCACTGGGGCACCGGTGAGACCCATAGCGGCTCTGATTCCTCAACAAAGCACCGCTCGCAGAAGCATGCCGGGCAGACCTGCCGGCAGGCATAGCAGCGGAGGCAGCGGCTAAACTCGTTCTTCCAGAATTCCCATCTCTGTTGCCGGGGCATGGCTTCTAGTTGTTTAATCTGGCTCCGGCTTAACTCAGGGTCGCTGGCTTGAGGGGTATCCTCACCAAGCAGGATGTCATATTCCCGGGGGAGGGGGAATTCACAGCTAAGGCAGTCATCACGCAGGACTTGGGTTAGGGGGAATTCCCTTTTCTGCCCATTGACCACTATGGTTACCCTGTCTCCCTCCCGGGTGATATCATCTAATTCATCTCTATCCTTGCCGGTCAGTTTCTCTACCTTGCTCAGGTCAATTATTCCGGGGCAGGCTATGCCCAGGATGAAAATGTCTTCGCGGGCTACCTGCTCATCCTGAATGAGGCTGATGATGGAGCGGGCATCACATCCCTTGGCGACAATGCCAACCCTGCCCTTAATCTCGTTGAGGAATACACTGAGGTTATTGTGGATAAAGGGGTTAATCACCAGGCGGTTGGTATCGTCTTTGTCTTTGGTTATCAGCGGGGTGGTGGTAAAGTTAATGCTTCCCGGCTCAAAGCCGATGATATAATCAACCTTGCCCTGCTCCAGCAGCCTTCTGGCTTCAGTTCGTAGCCTTTGTTCTATCTCGCTCATCAGCAAACAGTTGGTTAGGGCCGATTTCCCTTATTTCCCGGGTAATATCGGCCACCACCTCAGCGAATTTGTCTCCCTCGGCGGCGGATACCCAGCTGGCCTGCACCCGCTGCGGTTCCACCCCCAGGTATTCGAGGAACTTCTTGGTTATGGCCATCCTCCTCCGGGCGCGGTAATTCCCCGTCTGGTAGTGGCAGTCACCGGGGTGGCATCCCGAGACCAGCACCCCGTCAAAACCCAGGCGCAGCGCCTTGATGATTAACAGGGGGTCAATCCTTCCCGAACACGGGATCTTGATTATCCTGATGTTGGGCGGGTATTTCTTGCGGCTGGTTCCGGCTAAATCAGCCCCGGCATAGCTGCACCAGCGACACAGGAAGCCGAGAATCCTCGGTTCCCATTGTGAGTGTTGACTCATCTAACCTCAACAGGATAAAAAAATTGATTCTTGGCATAATATTATCACAATAGCGGGTTAGCTTCAAGGTAGGAATGAGTCTTTCGGGTAAAATTGCCTTTCCCCGGTGGGAACGGTATAGTTTATCTAGTATAGGGTTGTTCCCCGAAATCAGATTTCCCAGGGTGCCCGGTGAAGACCAGTGATTTTGACTATTCATTGCCCGTGGAGCTGATTGCCCAGCATCCTGTTGAGCCCAGAGACCATTCACGCCTCTTGGTGCTGAATCGTGGCGATGGTTCGCTGGAGCATCGGCAATTCTTTGAGATTGTCCATTACCTGAGGGATGGTGATGTTCTGGTGTTTAATGATAGCCGGGTTATCCCGGCCCGGCTTAACGGGAGAAGGGTGGGTAGTGGCGGCCGGGTGGAGATATTGCTGTTGCGCCGCCTGGATGTTAATGTCTGGGAGGCTCTAGCCAAGCCGGGGAAGCGGCTTCGTGCTGGTAGCAGGGTTGAAGTAGTGAGTGACTCTGTGGTGAGTAGCC
The DNA here is from genome assembly GCA_964489415.1 of uncultured Dehalococcoidaceae bacterium. Lineage (GTDB taxonomy): Bacteria > Chloroflexota > Dehalococcoidia > Dehalococcoidales > RBG-16-60-22 > CAZAYK01. The sequence continues at coordinate 5,306 of CAZAYK010000045.1, forward strand.
AGGATGAGGTTAGGGTTCTGGCTGAGGTCATTGAGTCGCGTCAGGGTGGTATAAAGGTCATCAGGTTTACTGATGAGGCTCGGCTGGGTGATTTGGGTCGGGTGGCACTGCCCCCCTATATCCATACCCCGCTAGCCCCGCCCGAGCGTTATCAGACGGTTTATGCCCGTGTGTCCGGCAGCGTGGCGGCCCCCACTGCTGGCTTGCACTTTACCCCTGGGTTACTTCGTGAAATAGAGAGGAAGGGGGTGCGCTGTCTGTTTGTTACCCTGCACATCGGGCTGGATACATTTCGCCCCGTCCGTGAGGAGGACCCCCGAAACCATGCTATCCATCGGGAGTATGCTATTTTGAGCAGTGAGGTAGCCGGTGAGCTATCCCAGGCAAAGAGGGAGGGGCGGAGGATCATTTGCGTGGGTACCACCACGGTGAGGGTTGTGGAACAGGCTGCGGAGAGATGCCCGCCCCAGGAGCTTGAGCCGTTTGAGGGTTGGGTCAGCCTGTTCATCCTCCCTGGCTACCAGTTTCGTCTGGTAGATGCCCTGGTGACCAACTTCCATCTGCCCCGGTCAACCCTGTTGATGCTGGTCAGTGCCTTTGCCGGTAAGGAACGTATCGCCCGGGCGTACCGGGAAGCAAT
>CAZAYK010000045.1:5955-8836 GCA_964489415.1 uncultured Dehalococcoidaceae bacterium
TAGCCCATAGATACCGCTTCTATAGCTTCGGTGATGCCATGCTGGTTTTGTAACATGAGGAGGCCGATCTGGCTTGCCTCCGGCGGTTTGAGTTGCATCAATGAGGATGGCTTGGTCAAACCCCACTAGCAAATCCAGCAGATTTAGCCCCGCCATGCTGGTCTCCATTACCGTAACCTCTTCCTGGCTAAAGCCCCCTTCTGATGCCGATGGCACAGTTACCCAGTAACAGGCGAGTGGTGCCTCGGTTTAACAGGGGTTGGCACATGCCAGCCCCTTTGCGGTAACCCGGGAGCATGGGGTAAGGGACGTTCCTTCACGGGAATGGCAATTTGACTGTGTTAGTGCCCAAGGTTACTTGTGCCCTACACATCCCGAAAGCTTGAAATTTCCCCTATCCGGGAAATGGCCTGGGCCTCACCCGGTCGGGGCCATGCCTGAGAAACCAGCGCCACGACCATACTGGCTGCTCGTCTTTTGTTACGTTGGCGTAGAAAGCGTAGGCGAAATACAGGGGATTTATGTAGAGGCGGGTGTTGACAATTCCTCTGTTATTTCTTATCATTCTATTGTAGATTAAATTAGTCAACTTTATGGTTTGCGGTAATAATAAACAAGGGGTATTGAAAGATGAGGCTTTCTACCAGAGGGCGCTATGGAACCAGGGCACTCTTAGACATAGCCCTTAACCAGGAGGGTCACCCTGTTCTCCTCAGGGACATCGCTGAGAGGCAGCAGATTTCACTCCCGTATCTGGAGCATTTGATTGCCCCCCTTGTCGGCGGTGGCGTATTGCGGAGCACCCGGGGCATCGGGGGAGGAGTCTCCCTGGCCAAGTCTCCTGAAGAGATAAGATTGAGTGAGGTGTTGGGGCTGCTGGAAGGGTCGCTGGCTCTGGTGAGCTGTGTTGATAATCCCGGGGCGTGCCGCCGTTCCGGGGTTTGTGTTACTCGTGATGTCTGGAGCCAGTTGAAAGCGGCGATGGACAGGGTTTTGGAGTCGGCCACGCTGCAGGATTTGGTGGAAGCTCAGAAAAGGAAAGAGCAGCCCGTGTAGTTTACTGGCTGAGATGGTAGCTTCTCCGATTGATTACCACCGGCTTTACCCTTGCGTTGAGGGTTGTCCGGCAGTCAGGTGGTGGTGCTTGTGCAGTAACTGATGATGAGGCTATTGCCGGGGTGAAGCTTCTCGCTCGAACTGAGGGTATCTTTGCCGAAGCTGCTGGTGGGCTGGTAATCGGGGCATTGGGCAGGTTAGTGGCATCAGGGGTAATTAAGCAGGATGAGCTGGTGGTTGCTTGCATTGCCGGTGCGGGACCGAGGACTCAGGACACTGTGGTGGACGTTGTTTGCCCGTTCAGCACCCAGCCCGCTTTATAGAGTCGGTTGAGAGGGCGCTGGGTATAGTAGTATGATGAATATAAGACCCAGCCGGTAGAGTTCAATAGAGATAACAGAGGGATAAGATGACCAAACGGCAGGTAATGTTTACCTTTCCCGGGGATCTGATAAAGGAGCCGATAATCTATCATCTTGGCCACAGGTTTAACGTGGTGACCAACATTCGCCGTGCCGATGTATCGGAAAACAAGGGATGGGTTGTTTTAGAGCTTGAGGGGGAGGAGGAGGGGGTTGAACGAGGCATCGCTTGGGTGGCTGGTAAGGGGGTAAGGGTGGACCCTGCTCCTGGTGATGTTGTGGAGGGATGAGAAATGAAACGGATATATCTAGATTACGCGGCCACCACCCCAACCCACCCCGAGGTAGTCAGGGCAATGCTCCCCTATTTTAGTGATACATTTGGTAATCCTTCAAGCATCCATTCTTACGGGCAGGAGGCTAAAGGGGCGGTTGAGGAAGCCCGAGCCAAGGTTGCCCACCTTATTGGTGCCCGGGATGAGGAGATTGTCTTTACCAGTGGTGGTACCGAGGCAGACAACTTCGCCTTGAAGGGGGTGGCTTTCGCCAATGAGAGCAAGGGCAACCACATTATTACCACCGCCATCGAGCATCACGCGGTTATGGAGAGCTGCAAATTTTTGGAGAGGCGGGGGTTTAAGGTAACCTACCTCCCCGTAGATGGGCAGGGTATGGTTGATGTTGATGACGTCAGAAAGGCGGTTACTGCTAAGACCATCCTCATATCGGTAATGCACGCTAGCAATGAAGTGGGCACTATCGAGCCGATAGCTGAGATAGGTAAGATTGCCCGGGAGGCAGGAATCTATTTTCACACTGACGCTGTTCAAACCGCAGGGCATATTCCAGTAGATGTTAATAAGCTGGGCGTGGATTTGTTGTCTATCTCGGCGCACAAGTTATACGGTCCTAAGGGGGTTGGTGCCTTATATATCAGAAAGGGAACCAAGATTGCCCCCTTTATGCATGGCGGTGAGCAGGAGAGGCGGCGGCGGGCGAGTACCGAGAACGTTCCCGGCATTGTCGGCTTTGGCCGGGCGGTAGAACTGGCTCAGCAGGAGATGGGCGGGGAAATGGAGAGGCTGTCCTGTCTGCGGGATAAACTCATCAACGGACTGCTTAAGCGGATTGAACGGGCTCGGCTAAATGGCCACCCGCAAAAGAGACTGCCCAACAATGTTAATATGAGCTTTGAATTTGTTGAAGGGGAGTCAATGCTCCTTAACCTTGACCTGGAGGGTATCTGTGCCTCTACCGGCTCAGCCTGCAGTTCATCAAGCCTCGAGCCGTCCCACGCGCTCCTGGCGATGGGGCTGCCCCCTGAGCAGGCGCATGGTTCCTTAAGATTTAGTCTGGGGAGGTGGACCACTGAGGAGGAGATAAACCGGGTTTTGGACGTCCTGCCGGGGATTGTTACCAAACTGAGAGCAATGTCACCACTCTTGAAGCCTCACCAGTAGAGA
>CAZAYK010000046.1:0-8784 GCA_964489415.1 uncultured Dehalococcoidaceae bacterium
CCAGCCCATCATCATGCCACTCCGCCTAGAGGGCTAAATCTTAACAATCACCGCGCTAAGATGTCAACAGTGACACCGCCCTGATTGCTACTTACCCCTTAACAGTGTAATATATTTTTAACCGGGCAACAACCCAGCTTCAGCCAAAATAGATTTAATTGGAGATATTGACAGGGAGGAGATTTCCGCTTAATATCCGTTACATGTCAGCAGGTTGGGGATAAGCCCCCGAGAATTTGAATTTCTGAAGAACCCGGCAGCTTGGTTTGTTCACAAGGAACACCCCTCCCTGGATGGTGGCTAAGCCCGAGATATAATGGACAGCGAGGTCAGGGGATATGCTGGAGATAAGAAACCTGAGTGTGGCCATAGAAGGCAAGGAAGTTCTGCATGACATCAATCTAACCATAAGCCAGGGTGAGACCCATGTCCTTTTCGGACCCAACGGAGCCGGAAAAACTACCCTGCTGATGGCAATCATGGGTTTCCCCAAATATAAGGTGACCAAGGGGAAAATCATTTTCCACGGCAGGGATATCACTAAATTGCCCGTAGATGAGAGGGCTCGGTTAGGCATCGGCATGTCCTTCCAGCGCCCCCCCGCGGTCCGGGGGGTAAAAACCCGGGATATGGTTGCCGCCTGCCTCAGAGGCAAAGAGGATGGTGAAGCGATACAAGAGCTGGCCAAGAGGACTAACCTGGCTGATCTTCTGGACAGAGATATCAATTATGGATTTTCCGGAGGGGAGATAAAACGCTCGGAGCTGATGCAACTGCTGGCGCAAAAACCAGAGTTGGTCCTTCTTGATGAGCCGGAATCTGGTGTTGACCTGGTAAACATCGTCCTGATCGGTGAGTTGATGAATCAGTTGCTGGAGAAGGACTGCCTGATAAGACTCCGCAAGTGCATGGGGCTGATTATTACTCATACCGGGCACATCCTGAACTATGTTAACGCCCGCACCGGCTATGTCATGATTGATGGTAAAATCGGCTGCGCCGCTGACCCCCATGAGATTCTGGCCACCGTCAAAGAGAAGGGCTATGAGGAGTGTGTTGCCTGCCTGCTCAAATACAACCAGAGGGAAAGGTGTTATTAAATGAGCGCTGAAAAAACCCCGGAAACTCTAAAGGATAGAGCTCAAGCCGCCATAAACAAACCCGCCGCCTATGGTGATGATATTAACCTGAATGATTTTGTTAGCTCGGCTGATACCCACACCTATCAGGATGACCCTTCACAGCTCCCCCCCCAAGCCAAGGAACAGATGCTGGGTGCCGGGGTAATTCTGGATGATACCCGGCAAAGGTCAGGTACCTTTATCCAGATGGATAATACCCCCGTGCACAGCTCCATCCGCCAAGAAGGAATCGAGGTAATGGCAGTCAGTCAGGCCCTGGAGAGGTACCACTGGATAACAGACTATTGGTGGCAAGCGGTGGCTGTTGATGCTGACAAGTACACCGCCAGCATTGAATTAAATCAGAATAATGGCTACTTCATCCGGGCACTTCCCGGCAGCAAAACCGATTTTCCGGTTCAGGCATGCCTGTATCTGACCAAAGCCCGCTTGACCCAGAATGTTCACAATATCATCATCGCTGAAGAAGGCTCGGAACTACATATTATCACCGGCTGCACCACCGCCTCCCCAAAAGAGCCGGCGCTGCATCTGGGAGTATCCGAGTTCTACGTCAAGAAGGGAGCCAAAATAACCTTTACCATGATCCATAACTGGAATCCAGAAATAGCGGTACGCCCCCGCACCGGAGTTGTCATTGAAGAGGACGGCTTGTTCCTGAGCAACTACCTGCTGATGAAGCCGGTCAGGTCACTGCAGATGTACCCCTCGGCCCGGTGTATCGGGGAGAGGGCTATGGTCAGATACAACAGCATCCTGCTAGCCGGTAAGGGGTCATCACTGGATGTCGGCTCGCGGGCGCTGCTCGATGCTCCGGGAGCCCGGACGGAGATTGTCTCCCGGGCGATAACCACCGGGGGCGAGATTATCGCCCGGGGTTACATAGAGGGCAATGCCCCCGGGGTAAAGGGGCACCTCGAATGCCGGGGGCTAATCCTGCAGGATGATGGCACCATCCATGCCATTCCTGAGCTTAAGGGGACACTCCCGGGTATTGACCTGTCCCATGAGGCAGCGGTGGGCAAGATTGCTGAAGAGGAAGTAGAATATCTGATGGCCCGTGGCCTGACCCGGGCGGAAGCCACCGCCACCATCGTCAGGGGTTTTCTCCGGGTAGATATTGAGGGACTACCCCCCTTACTCACCACTGAACTCCAACGGGTAATACAGGAAAGTGAGCGAGATGTCATGTAAATAGCTGGGGACAGCTAGTGCCAAACTGGCTTGCCAAACTACACTAGAATCCTGTGGGGAAATGGCTATCACCAGTGACCAAGAACGCCCTCCCGTTAGATAAACCGCCTAGTCTGAGGAGGTAATGATGGAGAAAGAAAAAACCATCGAACTGCTAAACAAGGATCTCCAGGATGAGCACGGGGCGATAATCCAATACCTCAACCACGCCTATAGTATTGGTGAGGGCGAGATATCATGTGAGATTGAAGCCATCGCCAGGGATGAAATGCGCCACCTGGACTGGCTGGCGGAGACTATTGTTGCGCTTGGCGGTACCCCCAGCCTGGAGAGGGGCACCATGCGTATGGGAGGTGCCCTGGTAACCGAATGGATGAGCAATGATGTGTTACTGGAAGAAGGCGCTATTGCCCAGTACAAGGAACATATTAAACTTATTGACCACCCGAAAATAAAGCGCCTATTGCAGCGCATCCTGGCGGATGAAGAAGCCCACCATGGTGATTTCCAGCACTTTGTGGAGAAGGTAAAGAAAGAAGGCGCGCGGGATATAAGGGGCAGCCGAGCGGATGAGACTGCCCAGTTGCTTAATTGGGGAATTGAGCATGAGTACACGGTTATTCTCCAATATCTGCTACACTCTTACCTAATACCCAATGAAGAGGTTAAAAAGCAACTTCAGGACCAGGCGATTAACGAAATGCAGCACCTAGGCTGGCTGGCTGAGAAAATGGTTGACCGGGGTGGTAATCCCAGGATAGAGCATAGTGAGGTTGCTGAGTCACCCCAGGCAGCTGATATGCTCAAGGCAGACATCAAAATTGAGACTGAAGTGGCGGCAGCCTATGACCGTGCCGCCAAGAGAGAGAAAGACGCTGACTTGAAGAAACTTCTCCTCCGCATCAGGGACAATGAATGGTACCACATGGAGGTTTTCAAAGACCTCTTAGCCGAAGAGGCCGGGAAATAGTATTGCGGGAGTGGCGACATGGCAAGCTTTATCCCTGTGGGCAATACCCCAGAATTGAACAAAGCCGGATTCTAATAGAAATCTGGCCGGCTAGGAAAGCTAACTCTACTCCCAACTAATAAGTGGAGGAGGTAATCTCAGAAGTGTCCATCGCTTTTTCCGGCAAGGAATTGATTGAGGTCGCCATCAATATTGAGAAAAGGGGCAGCGCCTTCTATGATATCATGGCCAAGTCAACCGATAATGCTGCCGCCCGTCATATCTTTCAGCATCTCGCCAGCATGGAGCAAGACCATATCCGTATCTTCCAGGATATGCTTTCTGAAGCTGACAGCTACCCACCGTCACAAACCTCCAGCGAGGAATATGCCGGTTATCTCCAGGCACTGGTGGATAATGCTGTTTTCACCGATGATATGATCACCAGTGAGATGGCAATCCAGGTAGACAGCGATATCAAGGCACTGGAACTGGGTATCAGCGCTGAAAAGGATTCCATACTTTTCTATCACCAGATGAAAGACATCATGCCCCAGCGGGCGCATCCCACCATGGACAAGATAATCACCGAGGAAAAATCACACCTGGCTCAGCTCGCTGAGCTGAAGAGGCAGCTGGCGGCGCTATAATGGGTAGTGTTTCTCTATACCAAGACCGCTTTCCCTCACACCGCCAGTGGCCAAAATCCGAGGAGATAGTAACATGATCAACAAGGTAATTATCGGCATCCTGGCTTTTCTGCTCATCATTAGTGGCGGCTTTGGTTATTACTCGTACACCCTCAGCCAGCAGATTAACTACCTGACTAACCAGGTAATGGCCTACCAGCAGGAGCAAGCTGTCCGCATCAATGGTCTCAGCAACAAGCTGGCTACCTTCGCCGGGGAAATCACGACTAGGGCCGGTGACTTGGAGAGCAGGCTAAGCCAAACCATTTCTGAAATTGGCCGTGTCAAACGTGATTTTAAACGTGAAATAGACAGCACCCAGAACAGCGTGGCTACCCTGGCAACTACATTAGACAAAACGGCTGCCAAGATTGATACACTGGAGAGCAAGACAACCGAGGTTAGTGGCCTCTCTCAGTCAGTGATAAATGCCAGCGAAGTTTACCAAAGAGCCCGGCAGGCTACCGTCAGGATTAACAATGGACAGAGGGATATTGGCTCCGGGTTCATATTGGATACTGAAGCCCATGTAGTAACGGCGCACCATGTTATTGAGGATCTCAGCAAAATATATGTAATCCTCCCCGATGGCAGGGTTTCCCCCGCCACCACTGTGGGCAGCAGCCCGCACAGTGATATTGCCATCCTCAAACTGCGGGACAATCCGGGCACTGAGCCGCCGCTGCTGGCTGATTCCTCCCAGCTAAGAATCGGGGAACCGGTGGTCGCCATCGGCAGCCCCTTTGACCTGAGGGAAACGCTAACCGCCGGCATCATCAGCCAGACGGATAGATACGTCGAAGTAACGCATGGTCTGACCCGGCGCTGGGTAGCCAACCTAATCCAGTTTGATGCTGCCGCCAACTTCGGCAACTCCGGCGGTCCCCTGATAAACTCCGATGGTGAAATTGTGGGGATGGTAATCGCCAGGGTTGACCCGGACAAGGGCGATGGCATCTATTATGCTGTCGCCGCCAACAAGGTGAAGAGGGTTGCCGCGGACCTCATTGCCCAGGGCTTTTACGACTATCCCCGGATTGGCATCAATATTGCCAACCTCACCCCGCAAATAGTGCTCGACCGGGGCTTAGCTACCGCTAACGGCGCCTGGGTCAAGAAGGTACTGGCTAATTCCCCGGCCGAGGAGGCCGGGATTCAACGTGACGACATCATCGTGGCTATTGACGGGGTAGCCATTAGGGATATAGCTGCCCTTACCGCCTACCTCGGCGAGCATAAAAGCCCGGGCGATGAGGCTACCCTTACCCTAATCCGGGGTGGCCACCAGCTGGAGGTGTCTCTTACCCTGGGCCGGCAGCCGCGCCAATAGGATGAGCGGACCTCCGGGGATGGCTCACCTCTGGACAAAACCCAGGTCACGTCATATAATAAATAGCCGCCCTGAGGCTGACAGTGTCACCACTAGGTGGCAAATTGGCAACGAAAGGAGGGAAAGATGCCTATCTACGTTATGCTGACCACCCTAACTGATGAGGGAAGAAAGACAATAAAGGCAAACCCACAGCGGATAAAAGAGGTTAACCGCGAAGTGGAGGATATGGGGGTGAAGATACGGGCGCAGTATGCCCTGCTGGGGCAGTATGATTTCCTCAATGTCCTTGAGGCACCCAATAATGAAGCGATAGCCAGACTGGCCATGGAACTAGGTTCCCGAGGCACACTGCAGACGACCACCCTGGCCGCCATGGAGCTTGATGACTTCATTAACAGCGTCAAGTGACCAATAGCGGCATTTATCATAGCCTGCCCGTTTACTGCCTAAAAAGGGAGGGGAGCTATTAGGCCGCTAAGCTATACCCAGATCTCCCTGTATCAGCTATGCCCCCTGCGCTATAAGCTACAGTACATTGATGGCTTGAAGCCAAAGGATAAGTCATACTTCAGCTTCGGCACCACCCTTCACCGCTGCACCGAATACTTTTTTAAAGTGAAGGTGCCCCCACCGCCATCACTGGATGACTTGCTGCAATTCTATGACCAGAACTGGGTTGCCGAGGGGTATGAGTCACCTGAGGAGGAAGCCAACCACAAGGCTTACGGACGCGAGATACTGACCAGGTTCTGGGAGATCCACAGTGCTGATTTCCGCATGCCGTTGGCGGTGGAAAGACAGTTTTATATTGATATCAACGGCGTCAAGCTCAGCGGCGTCATTGACCGGGTGGATAAGCTGGAGAACGGTGGTTTATCCATAGTTGATTACAAAACAAATAAGGAACTATTCACCACCGATGATGTCGCCAATGACCTGCAACTTACCCTATATCAACTGGCTGCAGAGCAAATGTGGCCGCTCCCCGTGGAGCGGCTCACCCTCTACCACCTCAGGTCAAACACCCCATGTAGCTGTGGCCCCCGGGATGAGGCAAGGCTGGAGGAGGCCCGCCAGCTGGTAGTCAAAATTGCCGAGAGCATTGCTAACGAGAATTTCCCCGCCACAGAAAACCAAAATTGCCCCTGTGACTTCCCCGAGCACTGTCCCTACTACCGACATAAGTATTACTATCTAGAATCCCAGCCCCAATCAGCCCGGCAAGACCTTCTGCCGGGGATTAAGGCAGCCGATGCCGTTGAGCGTTATGCCTCCCTCCAGAAAGAGATCAAGGAGCTCCAGCTCCAGCTGGAAGCGGCCAAGCAGGAGATTATCCGCTTCTGCCAATCTGAGGGGGTAAACCGGGTATTCGGTAGTGAACATGCCGCCACCTACAAGCTTATTGAGAACACCGGCTTCACTGAGGAAGAGGTCAGAGCCATTCTGGAACCAGAAGGGTTATGGAATCGGGTATCCGGTCTTGACCCGGCAAAGCTGCGGCAGTTTTTGGCTGACGAAACCGTGGCGGAAGATATTAAAAAGAAGGTGACCGAGTTGAGAAAGGTAATTTCAACATACCCCCGGCTATGGGTGGAAAGGCTTGCTGAGGAAGAGTGAATCCCCCCATACACGATTTGCTCTCCGGTGGCTAGCACCACCGCCGGGGTATCTCCCGAGGAGGGGAAGGATTGTCCCGATTGCTTCTGGTAAGACACGGCAATACCACTCTCGATAGCGGGGTAAGGTTCTGGGGGCGGACTGATGTCCGGCTTAGTGACACTGGCATCAGGCAGGCAGAGCAGCTACGTGACCGGTTGGCAATGGAGAAGATTGACCTTGCTTACTCCAGTAAACTGAGCCGGGCACTACTGACCGCGGAAATCATCGCTGCCCCCCATCAGGTTACCGTTACCACCTGCGATGAGCTAATTGAGATTGACTTTGGCATGCTGGAGGGGCTGACCTTTGCCGAAATAAGTCAGCTCTACCCGGAGCATGCCCAGGCGCTGGCCGACCGGTGCATTCCCCCCCGATTCCCCGGCGGGGAGAGCATTGAAGAGCTTAACCGGCGGGTAAATAAATTCATCAGCAGACTGCCCCAGAACACCACTGATGAAACAGTGCTCATCGTGGCCCACAGCGGGGTGCTGCGCCTGCTGGTATGCAACCTGCTGGGGATAGGTCTGCGGCACTGGCGGCAGATACGAATTGACCTCGCCTCCCTGAGCATCCTGGAAACCTATCCGCAGTATGCCCTGCTGACCCGGCTCAACGATGTTTCCCACCTACAGCCATAGCCGGCACCATCCCTCATCGCTTTCATCTTTTGCCCGGCGGGACACTGTGTTATACTTTTATAATAAAGGGTGTTGGGGGGAAACACGGTGCCCGACCTGGGTGAAGTAAAGGAGAGAATCGAGCAGCTAAGGGCGGAAATCAACCGGCACAATTACCTGTATTACGTTCTGGACAGCCCCGAAATCAGCGATGCCGAATACGACGCGCTGATGAGGGAGCTCCGGCAACTGGAAGAGCAATACCCCCAGTTTATCACCCCTGATTCGCCAACACAGCGGGTGGGGGCCGCCCCGGTGGAAGCCTTTGGTGTGGTTGAGCACCCGGTGCCCATGCTCTCCCTGGGCAATGTCTTCTCCAAAGATGAACTCCTCGCCTGGTACACCCGCATCACCAGATTAGTTGGTAACGCCCACTTTGACTTTGTTGCCGAGCACAAGATTGATGGGCTGGCGGTAGCCCTCACCTATGTTAACGGGCAACTGGTTACCGGGGCCACCCGGGGGGATGGCTTCCGCGGCGAGGACATCACCCCGAACCTGAGAACGATCCGAAGCATCCCCCTATCCGTGCCCCGGGATGCCCCACCCCGGTTTGAGGTGCGGGGGGAGGTCTTCCTGCCTAAAGCTGGCTTCCACAAATTGAATCAGGAGCGGGCTGCTGAGGGTCTGCCCCTGTTTGCCAATCCCCGGAATGCTGCCGCTGGCTCGGTGCGTCAGCTTGACCCACGCATCACCGCCCAGCGCCCACTGGATATCTATATCTATATGCTGGGCTATGCCGAAGGTAAAGCCACCCCACCAACCCACTGGGAAACCCTGGAGTATCTTAAGTCACTCGGCTTTAAGGTAAACCCCAATAATGAGCATCTCCCCACCATTGAGCATGTCGAGGAATACTATCAAAATTGGGTGCACCGGCGAGAATCCCTGCACTATGAAGCCGACGGCATCGTGGTCAAGATAAATCAGCTTGACCTGCACCAGCAATTGGGGGATGTGGGGCGTGAACCAAGGTGGGCAATAGCCTACAAATTCCCCGCCGTCCAGGGAACCACCAAGCTAAAGGAAATCAACATCTCAGTGGGGCGAACCGGCACCCTTAACCCCTATGCAGTCTTAGAACCGGTCTCGGTGGGCGGGGTGACCATCAGGCAGGCAGCCCTGCACAATGAAGATGATA
>CAZAYK010000047.1:0-8727 GCA_964489415.1 uncultured Dehalococcoidaceae bacterium
CTTCAATGCCCGGATAGCCACCGGTTTATCTACCTGACTGCGCCGGCAGGCTTCCTCACAGGGGTGGGTGCAGACATAGGCGCAGATAGAGGGGAAGGGGTTGCCGCTGCGGATGATCTGCAACGCTTCCATAATCCTCCCCTGAGCCACCAGGTCTACATACTCCCTTACCTCCATATGCAGGGGGCAGGCATCCTGGCAGGGGGGGATGAGGCTGTGGTCCGTAGGTTTCTCACCACGCTTGGCTGGATAATGCTCAGTATCTCCCTGGTATGGATACATTGGGGTCTCCTTTAACCGGAGAATCAGAGTATAACTATATGGTAATGGTTAATTGCGCTAAGACAATGGGAAATATACGGGGATGCACGGTAATTCCCTTGGGAGTTTTACTAGGCAAACCCCCTAATTATTGACGGGGAGGTTTCTGGTGGGGGAAAACAGCGGTGGGGGAGGGCAGGGGGGTTGATTTACGTCATTAAATATTGATTACCCGCTTACGGATGGCAAACTTGATAAGGTCAGTTTTATTACGGATATTCAGCTTGTTCATCAGGCTGGTTTTGTGCCATTCCACCGTCTTGGGGCTAACCACCAGCATATCAGCTATTTCCCGGGCGGTATGCCCCTCGGCCACCAGCTTGAGCACCTCTCTTTCTCTATCGGTTAGCTGCTGGTAGGGGTCTTTATCCCCTTCGGCGCTGGTTTTCTGCTGATACTCTTCAACCAGAGCCGCCGCTGCTGAGGGGGATAGATAGGAATCCCCGCGGTAAGCGGCTTGAATTGCGGTGGCCAGCTCGGAAAAGGCGACCATCTTGGTAACAAAGCCACAGGCTCCGGCCTCGATAAGGGGGATAACATACTCACTATCATCATACTGGGTAAGGGCCAGCACCCGTGTCCTGGGGAATTCCCGGCGTATCCGGCGGGTGGCCTCCAGCCCGCCCATGATGGGCATGGATAGGTCCATCAAGACCACATCGGGGGCAAGCTCCTTTACCTTTTCCAGGGCTTCCTTACCATTGGCTGCCTCACCGATAACTTCCACATCAGCCACCAGTGACAGCAGGGCACGAATGCCGTCTCGGACCAGGGTATGGTCATCAACGATTAGTACTCTTATCTTCGGCATCTTCTACCTTTGTCGTCAGTGGTACCTTTACCGTTACCTTGGTGCCTTGCCCGGGCTGGGACTCGACATAGCCGTTACCACCCAGCAAGCGCACCCGTTCCCTCATGGTGAATAAGCCAGCCCCCCGGCCGTCAGGCTCCACCCGGGTAAGCTGGCTGACATCAAACCCCTTACCGTCATCCTCAACGGATAAGGCACACTCATTAGAGTCACAGTTTAGCTTGATCCAGGCATTTTTGGCTTTGGAGTGCTCCAGGATATTGCCAATCAGTCCCTGAGCGACGCGGAACAGGGTGACTTCAACCTCGGGTGGTAAGCGCCGGTCTGTGCCGCTGAATTCCGTAGTTACCGTGATGCCTTGAGCCTGAAGGCTATCCTTGGCATAGCGGTGGATTGCCGCGGCCAACCCCAGCTCATCGAGCAGGGTGGGGCGTAGTTCCTTCATGATTCTCACGATTTCATTACCGGCATGAACCGCATAGGATTGCGCTTTGTGGAGCTTCTCGATAAACTCAGCGTCGCCGATGCCCTTCATCTCCGCCAGGGCGATAATCGCCTTCAGGCTTAGGCTCAGGCTGGTGAGTGACTGGGCGGTCTCGTCATGGAGCTCCCGGGCTATCCTTTTGCGCTCCTGTTCCTGGGCAGTTAGTGCGTGTTGCAGCAGGGCCTTGTATCTTTCCCCCACCCGGGCCAATCGCTCGTAGAGTTTGGCCTGTTCAATGGTGGTACCGAGATAGTCACTGATTGAGTTGAGGAGGGAGAGGTCATCGGCACTGAAGTGCCCGGCGACATGGCTGGCAATGTTCATTACACCAACCACCTTTTCCTTGGCTTTTAAGGGGATACTAATGAACCCCTTTATGCCTTCAGCACTGACCAGGTCAGGCCGGGCGGCGCGCGGGTCCTGGGAAACATCCTCGACGAGGACGGCTTCGCCGGTTTGGGCTACCCTGCCGGCTATCCCTTCACCGACAGCTATCCGCCGGTTCTCGGCATACCTCGCCGATAGACCGCGATAGATACGGTAGTGTAGGGTCTGGGTCCTTTCGTCAAGGAGGAGGATCCCCCCAACAGCACCGCTGATGATTTCCAGCACATTATCCAGGGCGATTCTTAAGATGGCATCCAGGTCCCGTAACCCGCTTACGGCACTGGAAATGTGGCTTAAGGCGAGGAGCTGGTGATGCCGCCGGAGGATTTGGGTCTCCAGCTCCCTCTCGGCGCTGACATTTCTCCTCAGTTCGACTATTGCTTTCAGGTTGCCCCGGCTATCCCGGATGGGATAGGCAGTAATCTTGAGATAGGTATCAGCTCCATCAGTGCGGATGTGGCGAATGGTGGTGAAATAGCGGTCCTCTTGGAGGATTTCCTGGAGGGGGCATTCCCATAGGGGATGGCTGCAGGGCCGGTTCCGCCGGTAGAGGGTCTGGTAGCAGAGCTTGCCCACCGGTGCCCCTGAGGTATTTTGCAACCGGCTCTGGGCGGCTTGATTAACGAACTGTATCCGATAGCTGCTATCAATGACGATAATCTCGTCTTCTACCCCGTTGAGTATGTCTTGCAGGGTTATATCAAGAACGAGATTCTGGTTGGTTGGCGGGGCTGTCCCCGGCTTCCTTGGCATTGTGGCCGCCCCCAAAGTGCTCTTGGTTAAAAGGTAGAACAACGGGCGGGCATTGTCAAGGTGGAGATAATTTGTTAGTGGGGGAGGGGGGGTCAAATTCATCCGTGCCGCCGGGGAATGGCTGGTGGTTACTCCTTGGCAGGGTCTCTTCCCATATCCTTTACCATTGTATAGAATTCCTCAGGCTCCCTATTTATGGAGAGCATTTCCAGGGGACACATGTCCCGCCCGTTCTCCTGCCGGATGTAGGGCACAATGTTGCTGAAGCAGTGCCTGATGGCGTATTTATTTAGGGTTATGATGGCCAGCTGGCTCCCCAGCGGACTATGTATCTCCCCGCACCCCGCCCTGACCGCCAGTAATGCCGCAGCATTACCGACCACTTTATCCAGCATAATGACGCCGTGATGCTCATCAGCAAGCCGGTCAATGTATTCCAGAAGTGGCAGTACCCCCTCCTTTTTCGATGAGAATACCAGCTCTTGGTCAGCATAGACCCGTAGGGTGTCATCGCTGTTCAGGAATTGTTCATAGGTGAGCTTATCCATAAACGTGTTACTCACCGCTATCGTTAGCTAAAAGCCCGGCGTCTCGGTGACAGCACCGGTCTCCCGCCTTAATACTATTTCCCCCAGGTAGATATCTGTTTTGGTGGTTACGGTAAATTCCCGGGGAGCATATCCCGCATGTTCAATCTTTACTGAGTATTCGGTCTGGGGTTGAAGCCCCAGAACAGAATAAGCTCGGTATTCTCGGCAACATCAGCGAAGACATTGGTTTGCGGCCGCATCATCCCGTTGGGGTTCATTCCCCAGGCGTGCTTGGCACCCCAGTGCCATCCCTCCCAGCTATCCGGATTTCGGGCTTGCAGGGTGAACCCTCCCATCAGGTCAAGCAGCGCGCCGGAACACCCGTGGGGACCATGCACTGCTTTGGACTCCCCGTGTCCGTCCAGCTGGCAGAGTATGGCGTAGGGCCCATATGTTTGTTGTATCCTTCTTATCTCGCTAGCTACGATATCGGTAGCCTCCTCCCAAGAGACCCTGACAAAGCCACTCTTCCCCCGGTTCTCGGGATGGCGCTCACCATTGGGGTCAAAGTCAGCCCTCTTTAACGGATACTTAATCCGGTTGGGGGAATAAACACGCTTCTTATAGGCTAAACTGAACGGGGGTAGTAGCGTCTTCGTGGTGGGCTCAAAAACCTTACCCCGTGCCTCAATCCGCTTACCTCCTTAAATAATGGGCAGATCATCCGCGAAGGCAGGGCTAGCTTTCAATTGCAGGTTTCCCTGATTTCATCACCCCTTTCCCGCTGTTATTCTGGACTGCGCTCGTCCATTTATATTAATAGAACATGTTTCAAAATACAATAGGTTAATGTAACATGTTTAACCATTTACCTACAGGGTTAAGTAGTCCCCCGGGTATGGCTAGTCAGGATTGATTACCTGCTCTTTAGGAATATAGGGCACCGTCTTCTCCCAATCCATGCCCCAGATGTCAGGTCTCCCTTGGGGGAACATACGCTCGTAGGGGACGGGAAGGTGCCATATCCGGGCAGCATTTCCACCCAGTATCAGATTTATCTCGTCCTGGGTCACCCAGTCCCTTAACTTGTCTATCTGGTGCAGGGACCAGCCCCACCAGTCGGTCTGGTAGGGGAGTACCCAGGGCCACTTCCGTATCGGGCTGGCGAAGCTCGGCGGATCTCCTCGCGGGTTGGTGACGATATACTGGGGGACGTTGCCGTAGTCCCCTCCCCAGATGAGCTGGGTTACCCCGACATTGGGGTCTTTCAGGGCAATCTCAAAGTACTCGGCGGGCCAGGTACCTGTCTCCAGGTAGATATTGCTGCCCCCGGCCCCCACGGATTGCCCCGCCACGGCGCAGGCCCTCTTGATATTGTCGGCCCCCTCCACATAGCCGCCTATCGAGTAGCCACCGTGGCAGAGGATGATAGGCACATCCGGGTACTCCCGGGAAATGCGGACGAGCAATTTGTAGGGGTCCCATTCATAGTCCCAGGCAAATTCATGAAAATCGAGGCTTACCCCGTACTTGCGTGCCAGCTCGGCGAAGGTACGGCATTCATTTAGACGCTCCTTGAACTCATATACCTTCATGGGGTCAAGGTCATAGGGTATGCCTTCACCGATGCCGATAAACTTGCCCGTCTTTAGTGCTGCCTCCACCTCGGCGGCGGCGTCATCGAGGGTCCACTTTGCCTCGCCGCGGGCTACCTTGAGCTTAAGGGTCTGGTCACAACAGAAGGCGCGGAACTTATCGGGGTATCGGTCCACCAGCGCTGCCTGCATCTCATTGGTGGTGCCGCAGGCGCTCGGTTTGAGCAGGCACATATCAACGCCGTAGCGTTCCATATCGTAGAGGCAGAGCGCCGAGTTGTCCACGGGTTCCACCTCCTGGAGGTGGGGATGGCGTGATTCTGTCCCTTTCTTTGCCCGGTACAGTGTGGTTAGATGGGCATGGGTCTCAACAACAAAGCGAGCTTCTGACCGCAACTCTCGGCTCCTCCTTTCTCCATTATCTTGGGGCATTTTGCTTCTTGTCCCTGTTGTCTTACTATTCAGTGGTTCTATGTCACGGGCATCACCTCCGGGGCGAGCTGGTTAGCTAGCCGGCCTTACCCCCAGCTTAACATTACCGGCTGGTAGTAGCCCGGCAGGAGGTGGATTGCCTTTTCCGGGCAGTCAAGGCAGAACCCGCACAGCATGCAGTCCTCAGGATAGGCGATAAAGGCCTTTCTGGTTTCCCTATCCATCCGGATCACATCCATGGGACAGCTGGTGACACATATCCCGCAGCCGTTGCATAGCTCAGGGTCAATGTGGTCAATAGCCATGGTAATTACCTCCTTGTGATTATCCACCGGCTCGATAGGCAGCCGCTACTCTCCGGGGAACCGGAGCGGGTATCTCACTGGGTAGGGTTGGGACAGGTCCGGCCACCATTCCTGGGGGATTGGTCTCTTTAGTGCCTTCATTGTGCCCTGCTCCTCTTTCAGTATTACCCAGGCCAGCCAGGTAGGGTCATCGCGGTGGGGATAGTCCTCCCGGTAGTGATTGCCCCTGCTTTCAGTTCTGAAGATGGAGGCCCTCAGCTTCATTTCGGCATTGAGCACCATATTTTTCGTTTCCTGGGCGAGGCGCAGTTCGTGGGCATCGGTGGCGGTCAGTTTGGGGACGATGTGCTCATTCAGAAACTCGACCAGTGTCAGCGCGGCCCGCATCCGCTCCCCATGCTTAATGTACATGATAAAATAGGGCATCAGGATGTTCCGAAGCACGTTGGTCACCCAGCGGGGGCTGAACCCCCCCTTGCGTTCTAGAGGGGCATAGACAATCTTCTTTAATCTGCCGAGCCCTTCCTCGTCTAACCTCGGATTTTTCGCCAGCTGGGCGTACTCGGCAGCAGCCACCCCCGCCCGGGCCCCGGTAACCGAGGCATAGGCGGTGGCAAAGCCAAAGCCGGAGTAGGCAGCGCCGACAAAAACTGTCCCCAGGCTGTCCCCGGCGGCGTAGAGCCCGGGGATATTGGTGGCGCAATTGGTATTGGTGGGGCATATCCCGTCGGTGGCGTGCCCGTGCATACCGCCATAGGCACCGGAGCCCCCCCTTATGACCTTTTGCCCCCCGGGGTCAATGGAGAATACCGGTGCCCGGCCGGCATGGGCTTCATAATGGGCGTCAAGCCACCCGTGCCATGCCAGGCCACGGCAGGGCACCTCATCGCCTTCGGCGTTGATTAGCCGGGTGGGGGGCTTGTAACCCCCCCGCAGGGCAGCGGAAGGGCGGTGGGTGAACACGATGTAGAAGGGAGGCCAGCCGGGGTAATCGGGCCGGGTGCAACTGGGACTGACGAATTCCTTACCGGTAATTTCAGCGCCCGCCCGGTAGGCCATGGCATGACCGTCAGCCGTCAGCTCATGGGTGGGATAGCCTAGTGGCCGGAAGCCACCGCCGCCGGCAGCGATGACGGTTGCCTTGGCCCTGAAGATGTATAGGTCATAGCTCTCCATGGGGATGCCGATAGCACCCACAATCCGCCCCTCCTGCTTAATCAACTCGGTAACCATGATCCTGTCCATAATCCTGACCCCACTCTTTACCGCCTGTTTCCGCAGCACCTTGGGGAAGTCGGCTTGCCAGTGGACACATTCGCTGACCAGGGGCGGGAACTTGTTGGTATCGGGGAGGCCGAGGTTTTTCAGGGGGTGGGGGAACCGGCGTGGCTCGCCATTTTGCTTGAGGAATTTTACCCCCCATTTGTCAAGGTCTTGGTATCTGGCGTAAGACTCCCTGAATACGATTTCATTCCACTCCCGGTTGTTGATATATTCCCCGATGGTGTTAACCTGTTCCATCCAGGCATCGAGATTGTGCCCCCACTCCGGGTTGAATACGGCGGTATCACCGGCGAAGGGGGTCTCCCCGGATTTACTGACATAACCCTTATCAACCAGGACAACATCAACCCCCTGCTCCTTCGCCTTGATGGCGGCAAAACAGCCCGCCAGACCGCCCCCGATAACCAAGACATCAGTTTCCACTACATTTTCGGTTGACATGGCTCCTCCTTTCTCAGATCTAGCCTCGTGGCCAGTTGGGGCAGGCACATTATGGCACAACCGGGTGCGGGGTTCAATACTTGGGGACTCCGGGGAGGGCAATCTTGGTGAGGCTCTGAGCCAGGGCGGTGAGCGCTGACTATCGGCAGGGTGGAGCTGCCCGGCAACCGGGCAAACCGCTAATCTTTCTGGTTCCTCTTCAGCAGCTCTTCAGCAATCTGCACGGCTTCATCCGCTGATAACTCCAGGGGCTCCTCATACTTAACCTCAACATATTCCTTCTCCAGCTCTTCAATGTAGGTGCGGAACTCAGCATTGTGGCTGGTGATGGCCCCGAGTTTTCCCTCGAACTCATCAGACTGGGCATCAAGGTCAGATAAATCCAGATTAAGCCGGAGCAGCCGATTAAGCCTTCTTACCACTGCCCTTATTGCCTTGGGGTTGCGGGGGATGACGATATCGAACTCGGGATAGTAGGTGGCCCGGACGATGATGCTCACCATGGGCATTCGCTTTTTCTGGCACATATAGTGCAGGGTTGTACCAAAGCTGCCGGGCCCTTCATAATTACTGAACTGCATGCCGTATTTCTGCATCTCCTGCTTAAGTGCCTCCGAGCTGCAGGCGCAGAAGACACCGGGTTCCTTGGTATGCGGAATCCGGTCCAGTACACCGCCCAGTTGATAGATCCGGGTAACGGCAAACTGCCGAGCTACGGCTAGTATAGAGCGGGCATATTCCACCCAGTTTAGGTTTGGCTCGGTACCCAGAAATAGAATCAGATCATTGTCGGCACTGGGGTTAACCCAGTAGAAGAATTGGTTTTGGGGAAAGCTATGTTCTTTAAGAATACCATCCTCAATCCTTACCTGGGGTCTTAGGGAGAGTTGCCCGGGTACCTGAAAGATATGAAATCTATCGATGGGTAGCTCGGCAAATCGCCTCGCCCCTAGTTTCCTGACCAGGTACCGGACACTCCCGGTGGCTGATTCTCCACCATCAACCCAACCACTAATACCACAGACCATATAAGGGTGCCGCAAACTCGGTTTCTCAGTGAAGATTACCGTTCCTGGTCTGTTCACCTCACCACCCTCTGGCTGGAGCCCAGCCCACTAGCTGGGATTTGCTGGCCATTGCTTGTATTCTATATCTGGTGAGGTGGCCTAGTCTAGCCTGTCCTACCAGGTAGAAGACAAGGGCAGGGCAGAAGAAGGTAGCTAGTGTATTCTTTAGAGTAGCCCGGCTGTTCCCTAGCCGTAAATATAGCCTCGGCAGCCAGCCCCCGGTTTGGTGGTGTGATGCAGCCCCTTAAGCCTTCCCCCGTTGGCCAGAACGGGGCTGGGTGTTTGGCTGGGGGAAATAGCGGGGGAAGGGATATACC
>CAZAYK010000048.1:0-8716 GCA_964489415.1 uncultured Dehalococcoidaceae bacterium
TCCTTGCCGTCTCATGGGCGCGCCACGCCTCCGGACTGACACTGACAAAGGCCATACCGGGAGGAACCATCCACCCCTTCTGGGAGCCGGTAACGGCAACATCACAGTGCCACTCATCCACGGGCAGGTTAATCGAGCCCAGGCTGCTGACGGCATCAACCAGAAGTAGCTTGTCAAACTCCTTGACTACCGCGCTGATGGCCCCCAGGTCATTGGTAACGCCGGTAGAGGTCTCATTGTGGGTAACCAGAACCGCTTTGATCCTGGGGTTATCCTGGAGAGACCTACGCACCGCGTCGGCATCAGCCGCCTTACCCCACTCGAATTTGAGGGGCACCACCTCCGCCCCAAAGACCCGGGCAATGTCGGCAAAGCGCTCCCCGAAGACACCAACGGATACCGATAATACCGTATCCCCCGGGGACAGCGTATTCACAATAGCCGCCTCCAGACCCCCGGTACCAGCACCAGTAAGCAATAAAACGTCATTCCTGGTCTGGAAGATGTGCTTGAGGTTGGTCGTTACCTCGTCTAGTATCTGGCCAAATTCCTCACCCCGATGGTTGATCATCTGTTTGGTCATCGCCTGGAGAACCTCATCAGGGCAAGGGGTAGGCCCGGGGATGCGCAACTGTTCCATCTGTCTCCTCTCTAAGTTATTTTATCCATCACGGCACATTAGGTACCAGGTACCGCGGGGGGTACCCTCTTTATTTTACACCAGCTGTGTTTTCGATATTGATATACCTTCTCATCCTCAACTGACACCATATAGTCTGGTATTTTCACCCCGTTTTCCTTTATAGCACCCTGTTGGAAAAGGCGAGTTGCTTCACTCATGCTGCCCACCAATCCATGGGAGACGAGCAATCGTCTAATATCAACACGTTCCTCACTAGTTGAGATGGTCGGTATATCCTGGGGGACTTCCTTCCTCTGCACCACCCGCTCAAAATGCTCCTCAGCCTCCCTGGCTTCCTGCTCACTATAGAGCTGGGTAACTATCTCCCGGGCGAGGCGTTTCTTCAGCGTCATCGGGTTAACCGTGCCCTGGCCAAGCTGGTGACGGAACTCCTCCAGCTCCTCATCAGGAACATCAGTTACCAGCTCAAAGTAGGGTAAGATAAGTTCATCAGGGATAGACATCGTCTTACCATAAATGTCATCGGGCTCCTCAGCAACACCAATATAATTCCCCAGGCTTTTGCTCATCTTCTGGCTGCCGTCGGTCCCCACCAGTAGCGGGGTCATGAAGCATTGCTGGGGGCGCTGCCCCATCATGGATTGCAGCTCCCTGCCCACCAGGAAATTGAATTTCTGGTCAGTGCCGCCGAACTCAACATCAGCCCGGATGGCTACCGAATCATAAGCTTGAAGCAAGGGGTAGAGCAGCTCGGTGAGGGCAATGGGGCGCCCCTCGCTATACCTTTTGCTGAAATCATCCCTGGCGAGGAACTGGGCAACGGTAAACTTGCTGGTGAGCTGGATCACATCAGCCAGGGTAAACTTACCAAACCACTCACTCTGCCACCGGACCTCGGTCCTGTCCTTATCCACTATCTTGAAGAACTGCTTCATATACGTCTCGGCATTAGCCCTAACCTCTTGGGCAGATAACATGGGCCGGGTGGTGGAGACCCCGCTGGGGTCACCAATCTGAGCCGTCCAATCACCAACAATGAGGATAACCTGATGACCCAGCTCCTGAAACTGGCGCAGCTTGCGCAGCGCCACCATATGCCCCAGGTGGATGTCAGGAAAGCTGGGGTCAAAACCCTCCTTGAGGCGCAGCTTCCTGCCGGAACGAAGCAGCTCAACCAGCTCCGCCTCGACGATAACCTCCGCCACCCCGCGCGTTAGTAACCGTCTGATTTCCCGCTCACCTATTGGCTGGGCACTGTTCCCCACGGCTAGCTTTGGCTCCTTGTCGCTAATATCACCCTCCCCCGCTCCACATCCTCGGCTATCTGCCTCTTCAGTTCCTCGGCACTGCTGAATTTCACCTCATCACGAAGCCGCTCCACAATCTCGATCGCCAGGTCACCACCGTAGAGGTCACCCCGATAATCAAGGAGGTAAACCTCGATAGCCCGTTTCCCGCCACCGAAGGTAGGGCAGCTACCGATATTAGTCAATGACGGGTGGGCGTTACCCTGCACATAGGTCCAGCTAGCATAAACACCATCCACCGGCAGTGCCCGCCCCTGGTCGAGGTCCAGGTTAGCCGTGGGAAAACCCAGACCGATACCCCGCCCCGCTCCAGCAACCACCCGTCCCTGTAGCCTATACGGGCGACCAGTTAACCTGACCACCGTGGCAATGTCTCCCCCGGCCAGAGCCTGCCGGATTGCCGTGCTGCTGACCACATCACCATTTATGGTGAACGGAGATACCACGGTTACGCTGAAATTCATCTCCCTGCCCAGTTGGCGCAGGGTATCAATGTTGCCTTCCCGGCCCCTGCCCAGAGCAAAGTCAGGACCGATAACC
This sequence comes from uncultured Dehalococcoidaceae bacterium, assembly GCA_964489415.1. Taxonomy (GTDB): domain Bacteria; phylum Chloroflexota; class Dehalococcoidia; order Dehalococcoidales; family RBG-16-60-22; genus CAZAYK01. The sequence goes on from CAZAYK010000048.1 coordinate 2,491, forward strand.
AGCCCCCGCATGCGGAGGTGCCTTAGCAGCAGACTGACAAAGTGGCGGGCGCTGAGCTGAGCCAATTCTGCAGTAAACGAAAGGGTAATGACCGCATCAACACCCTGCCCCTGGAGAAGGCGGCTCCTCTCCTCAAGGTCAGTTAACAGGGGTAATTTAGTCCCCGCTACCACTTCCTGAGGATGGGGACGGAAGGTTACCACACCGGAAAGCAGCTTCTGCGCCCGTGCCTGCTCAGTAAGCCGGGAAAGGAGATATTGATGACCGAGGTGAACCCCGTCAAAGACACCAATGGTGAGCAGCATATCTCGGTGTGGTGATAACCGGGCTAACTCTTCCTCAACCTGCATGTCCCTTACCCCACGGCAGCGCTACCAATCCCTGGATAACCTGACAGGTAAAGAAAAACGGGAATTTTTCACAAAATCCCCGGAAACCCTCACAAAATCAATTAAATACTAGCATAAACCCGCCTTAGGCGTCAAACGCAGTTTATGCTTATGCCCTCGAGCCCAGCGGGATGTCCCTATACCAGCCGGTAGCAAACCAGCCCTGAGGGCAGCTTGGGATAGAAATAGGTTGATTTTCGGGGCATCCGGTCCCCGGCATCAGCAATGGCTTTAATCACCTCCGCCGGGACCGGTCTCAGCAGAAAGGTTAGCTGATATTCCTGCTCCAGTATCCGGTTCACCGCATCCTGCCGATCATAACAGTAACCCAGGGATATTTCTTCCTTATCCCGGGGCAGCTCCAGCAGCTCCTCCAGTATAATATGGTCAAGGATGCTGACATCCAAACGCTTGTATATCTCGGAGTGGAAGTAAGGCATCATCGGGCTGACGGTGGCAAAATCACGCAGCTGGAGCAGAGAAAGGCGTTCCCGGTTCATCCCAAAAAGGATTAACCTGACACTGTCCCTATCCTCCGCCAGCCAGGTATCAACCTCCTCCCAGACTCCCGGCCGGCTCAGCGGCAATTCCTCAATGGCAAAGAAAACCTTCAACTTGTCCCGGAGCTGGCTAAGTATTGACCGGGGTATCCCCCGAACCATCCGGTGGGCCGGCAGGATAACCAGACCGGGGTCATCAAGCGCCACTAGCGTCATCATCACAAAATTAAATGGTTCCTCCCCGGATACCCCCCCCGAACAGGCCCGCCTTTCCCGCCAGAAACTAAGGGCACTCTCATAGCGGTGGTGGCCATCAGCAATATAAAGCGGCTGGTCAGCGAGGTGGTCACGTATCCGCCCAATAACCCCCGCCTCGGTAACCGCCCAGACCCGATGCCCCTCCCCCCCGGGACTATTCACCTCAATTAGGGGGGTCTTTAGCTCCTGCTCGGACAGCAGGGAGGAGAGTTGCCCCCGGCCTTCAAACAGGGTCAGAATCGGGCTGGTGTTGGTCTGGAGCGCCCATAATAGGTTTAACCGGTCACTTTTCGGCCCCGCCATTGTCCCTTCATGAGGGCGAACAACCGCCTTACTCCACTCCTCCAGCCGGACGGCGGCAATGATGCCCCGGCGGCGGAATTGCCTTCCTTGGTAAACAAAATGGTGGTCATGGAGGTAAATGGCCGGCGTCTCATCCATAACCAGAATGCCCTGCTCCAGCCATTGCTCCAGGGTAGCCCGGGAGCGGGTGTATTTATTGTCGGTGTCATTATCCTGAGGTAGCTCCCGGCCGAATTCCAGACGGACAAAGTTATACTCGCTGCGCTGGTAAAGCTCCTGCTGCACCTGGGGGGTAATAATATCATACGGGGGGCAGATAACTGCCGCCAGGTCACCTACCCGCGATGGATTGTAATGGATACCGCGAAACGGGCGAATCTCAGCCAAGCTTGCTTCCTACGCCGTGAATTTACCCTAGCAGACGGTCACATTGTAGCTTACTTTACTGGCGAAGCGCAACCACGAATCCTTGAGGATAAGCCTGACTAAATGGTAGAATTGGATTAACCTAGCACCCTTCTCCCTAGATTAAACTCGGAGGTCATCGTGATTTTAGACAGGCTCGTTGTCGGCCCACTCGAGGCCAATTGCTATCTGGTCGGCTCAGAAGCAACTAAAGAGGGAATGATTATTGATCCCGGTGAAGAAGCCGACAAAATATTAACCGGAGTTAAGAAACTGGGGCTTACCATAAAGTCCATCGTGCTGACCCACGGCCACATTGACCATGTTGGTGCCCTATCCGGTGTCAAGGAAGCCACCGGAGCCGAACTCTGCCTTCACCCGGGTGACCGCAGCGTAATAGAGGTGCAACCCCTGGCCGGTTTCCTGGGTACTTACCACCCAACTCTGCCCAACATTGACCGATGGCTAAACGGCGGCGATAGTATTGAGATTGGTGACCTGCACTTCCTGGTCATCCACACCCCGGGCCACACCCCGGGAAGCATCTGCCTGCTGGGGCATGGTATATTATTCACCGGTGACACCCTGTTCAACCATGGTATTGGCCGCACTGACCTCCCCGGCGGCAGCTACTCCCAGCTCATGGACAGCCTCCATACCAAGCTGCTGGTCCTGCCTGATGACACCACAGTCTATCCCGGTCACGGTCCGGAAACCACCATCGGCAAGGAACGGCGGGCTAATCCCTTCCTTCACGGTTAATTCCCCAAAACAGAAGCGGAGGTATAAATAACCTCCGCTTCCCTACCGCTAATTTGGGTGAAGGCAGATTTAGAGCGGCACCATCATAACAAAGATCGGTCCAAAAATCACCGCCACCTTACCCACCAGCTTGATCAATATGTTCAGCGATGGACCTGCCGTATCCTTGAAGGGGTCACCCACCGTATCGCCAATAACCGCCGCCTTGTGGGCATCGCTGCCTTTACCGCCAAAGGCACCGGATTCAATGTATTTCTTGGCATTATCCCAGGCGCCGCCGGCATTAGCCATCATCACGGCAACGATAAAGCCAGTTAGCAATGCCCCGGCGAGCAGACCCGCCACCGATTCCGGCCCCAGGGTGAAGCCGAGAATAAGGGGCACAATCAGCACCAGCACCCCGGGGAGTATCATCGCCCGTAACGCCCGTTTGGTAGCAATATCAACACAGCGGACATAATCCGGCTTTGCCTCACCCTCCATCAGCCCCTTAATCTCCCGGAACTGTCTTCTCACCTCACTAACAATGGCAAAGCCGCCATCACTCACCCCCCTCATTGCCAGGGCACAGAAGACGAAGGTCAAGACACCACCAATCAGCAAGCCGGCAATCACCGACACATTAGTCAGACTGGCAACATCAATATGAGCCACCTGAAAATAGGTAGCCAGCCAGGCTAACGAAGCTAAGGCAGCCGAGGCGATGGCAAAGCCTTTACCCAACGCCGCCGTGGTATTGCCCACCGCGTCCAGGGCTTCACAGCGCTCCCTGACCTCGCTACCCAATCCGGCCATCTGAGCAATGCCTGCCGAATTATCGGCAATGGGGCCGTAGCAGTCCATAGCTAATAACATTCCCAGATTAATCAACATACCCATGGAGGCGATCGCAATGCCCAGGAGACCACCGAAAAGGTAGGCAAGCACCGTAGCCACCACCACCAGAATTACGGGTAAGATGGTACTCATCATACCGGTAGCTATCCCCTCAATAATGGTCACGGCAGCGCCACTCTCCGCAGCCCGGGCTATCTTCTTTGCCGGGTTATGCTCGGATGAGGTAAAATACTCGGTCGCCTGGGCAATCAAGAAACCGGCGATCAAACCGGCAATCAGCGCCCAGAAAAGTGCCAAGTCACCAACGTAAAACCGGATGATGAAGAAACTGACGATTATCATCAGGATATTACTGACATACACCCCAGTGTTCATGGTAGTATGCGCCCTGGCTACCTGCTTTTCAAAGCTGGCAACGACCTCCCTGGGCCTGACCGAGAGGGCCCCGATAATGGAAACCACAATACCGGCAGCACTAAGCAGCAAGGGCAAGAACATTCCTCTAACCGCACCCAGGGTAATAATCCCCAGCACCATCGAGGCAGCGATGGCAGAAACATAGGACTCATACAGGTCAGAGCCCATGCCGGCAACATCACCAACATTATCGCCAACATTATCGGCAATTACCGCCGGATTACGGGGGTCATCCTCGGGGATACCCTTCTCCACCTTGCCCACCAAATCAGCACCAACATCAGCACTCTTGGTAAAAATACCACCGCCCGCCCTGAGGAACAGGGCCACTGAAGAAGCCCCAAAGGCAAAGCCCAGCCAGACATGGCTATCCTCCCAGATAAAAGCGATGATAGATAGCCCCAGCAACCCCAGACCAACCACGCAAAAGCCCATTACCGCCCCACTGGAGAAGGCTATCTTCAGCCCCTTTGCCCAGCTAGTCATGGCGGCATTAGCCGTTCTGGCATTAGCCTTGGTGGCAATGTTCATTCCCAGCCAGCCAGCCAGGGCCGAGGTAAGAGTGCCGCAAACATAGGCTACCCCTACCAAAGGCCGGGGCTCGATGAATACCGCCAGGATGATAAAGACAACCACGGTGAACACCGCCAGCGTGGTAAACTCACGGCGGAGGAAGGCCATGGCTCCCTGACGGATGGCGTGGGAAATCTCCTGCATCTTCTCATTCCCCTCACTCTCCCGCAGGATACCGGCCACCAGATAGCCAACAAAGCCCAGAGCCAGGGCCCCGGCTACCAAAACAACTACCTTCATAATCATCGGACCCATCCACTAACCTCCAGTGAATTGTTACAAAAAGAAAGGTCGGTTTTAAACCCACCTCCCTCACCGATAGCATGGGGAAAAGTGAATTTATTCACGGAATAAACCCAGTTTAGCGCACCTCATCAGCGGCGGTCAAGAGCATAATCTAGTTAATATCCTCCTCCAGCTTTGCCAGCCGGTTCTCCAGGTCCTTTTGCCGCATCATCAACGTCAGGTCACTGCGCGTCCTTTCCAAGACACCGCGCACCACATCCGTGGTGCGCCGCAAACCACTGGTCACTGCATCCGGGAAATCCATGGTAACCAGAACACTATAGATATCATCCATGGCCGCCAGCAACTCCTCGCCACGGGATAGATCCCCCCGCCGCAGGCTATCCAGCAGGTAACGGCGCAGTTCCCCCACGGCTTCGCCCATCCCGTTGAGGTAGGCAGCAGCATCAACCCCCAGCTCCCCCGGGTCAGGAAGCCGCTCCCCGGTTACCAGGGCCAGGGTAATATTCCCCTCAGCCAGCTCCTTCTGGGCATCACGGATAAAACCGGTGCTGCTCAAATCACCATACGGAGCCACTGCCTGCTCTGCCTCAGTCAGCAATCTACGGGCCGCCCCCAGCAACTGCTTTGCCTGGTCAAACTCCTGGCGGTGTATGGCGCGGATCGCCTGGCTGCAATGCCGGATGGTATCCCGGCACAGGGGCAATGCCCTTTCCCGGGCATCATCCTTAGCCGAGAGAACCTGCCGCATCTGTTCCGCTATTGACTCTAGATTATCCATCACCGGACCCACCGTGAGCCGTATTCAAGCCCACCAGTTTGGCAAAAAGCTCTTTTTCAATGGTGTAGAGGTGGAATCGAGCCTGTTTGAACTTAGCCGAGTCCAGATTAACCCCGGGATTTTTGGCCACCTCTTCCATAACCCTCAGGGCTTCCTGCACCCTCCGGGCATTAGCCACCACCGTAGCCCCGAGGTCTCTGTGCCCCTCCCCTCCAGTTGCTTCCAGGTTGATGCCAACATCACCAGCGGCATCCCGCGCCTGGAGAAACTGCTGCTCCAGGGATAAATCAACGGTTACCATCTCGTGCCGCATATCTTTCAACTGCTGGCTCAAGGCGGCATCATCAAGCACCAGACGAGCGATATCCTCCAGAACTCGCAGCCCCTCCCCAATGCGGTTCAGATTGGCATCAATAATACGTAATGTTTTGCTTGGTATTTCCATTACCCCGCCAAGCCCCGAAGCTAATTCTAGCACACTACTTTAAGCGGATAAATATCAGCCCCCGCCTACCGCATTCTCAATAAGCTCGATGCGTGATACCTCCAGCTTATGGTTTAGCTCAATAACCACCACATCAATACGACAGGAGGAAGGCAGGTTGTCCTGTGTCTGCAGGTAGTGAGCCGCCGTCGCCCTTAGCCTGGCCATCTTCGCCGGGGTAACTGACTCCTCCGGGCTACCAAACTGACGGCTGCTTTTAGTGCGCACCTCAATAAAAACCAGGCAGTCCCTATCTCTAGCGATAATATCA
>CAZAYK010000049.1:0-8531 GCA_964489415.1 uncultured Dehalococcoidaceae bacterium
CTTCCTTCTGTCCTGATTGGTGGAAGATCTTTTCTTATCGAAATTCCGTGAAATCAAGGGTAAAATGTCCGGCGGAAAATCGTTGGAAAATCCCGGAGGTCAACAGGATACGCTTGACAATCGCAAAGAAATGTGATATTTTCATAATATCATCCCCAGTGGATATATTCCACTGGCCCCCTCTGGGTTGCGATCCAGAGGGTTTTTTTACACTATGCACATTCGCACTATCTTTTTGGTAGATGGCTTTAATATCTACCACTCCGTTGTAGATATTGCTCGTCATTTTAGCGGGCTATCCCTGAAGTGGCTCGACATCTACTCCCTCTGCAATTCATTTCTGCATTTAGTTGGTAAAAACGCAGCGCTTGAATGCGTTTACTATTTCTCAGCACTTGCTTATCACTTGAATGACCCTAGCGTGATTGCACGCCACAAATCCTACATAAAATGTCTTCAAGAAACTGGTATAAAAGTCCAACTAAGCAGATTCAAGCCCAAGACTATTGCATGCCCATATTGTGGGAACCGAATCATTAGGCACGAGGAAAAAGAAACAGACGTTGCTATTGCCGCAAGACTATTTACAGTGTTTCACAAAGATGAGTGTGATTGTGTCGTTCTAATGACTGGAGATACAGACTTAGCCTCCGCAGTAAGAACTGCTAAGATTCTCTTCCCGCGTAAGCATATCATCTTTGCCTTTCCTTATAGGCGCCATAACAGGGAACTGGAGAACCTAGCACCGGGCTCATTCAGAATACATAAGAATAGTTATGTTCGACACCAACTCCCTGACCCATTTCCACTGTCTGACGGAACGCGAATTCAGAAGCCACCTAGTTGGTAATAGCCTAATAGACAAACACAAACCTCTTACAAAAAGTTCTACCTTTTATATAGCATGGCTTATTTCCCCCTCCTCAACCTCTTCATCACCGCCTCCATATATATTCTCGCTAGGTTTTTCCCGTGCTTTTTCATCCGCTCCCGCCTCTTCATGAGCTTCCTTTCGCGGCGCTCCTGCCGGGTTTCTCGGCTATTTTCTGACTCGTAGCTCATTTTCCTGTTCCATAATCAGGTCTTTGCGTAGCTCAATAATGCGGTCGCGGATTAGGGCGGCTTTCTCAAAGTCAAGGCTGCGGGCAGCAGTCTTCATCTGCCCTTCAAGCTCCTTAATAAGGCGGGTGATGTCCTCACGGGTCATCGGGGTGGCCAGGGCATAGGGGGCACGGGTTTCGGCCACTACCTTGACCCGCTCGGTGATGTCCTTGATGGCTTTCTGGATGCTCTGGGGGGTGATGCCGTGCTCGCGGTTATAGGCTTCCTGAATCTTACGGCGGCGCATCGTCTCATCAATAGCGGCCTGCATGGAGCTGGTGATGGTATCGGCATACATGATAACGTGGCCGTCAATGTGGCGGGCGGCGCGCCCCATCGTCTGGATGAGGGCTTCCTTGGAGCGCAGGTAGCCCTCTTTATCGGCGTCGAGGATGGCGACGAGGCTGACCTCAGGCAGGTCAAGCCCTTCCCGGAGCAGGTTGATGCCGACGACGACATCATAGACGCCAAGTCGCAAATCACGCAGAATCTCCACCCTCTCCAGGGTGTCAATCTCGGAATGGAGGTAATGGGTCTTGATGCCCATCTCAATTAGATAGTCAGCCAGCTCTTCGGCCATGCGCTTGGTCAGGGTGGTTACCAGACAGCGGGTGCCGTTGTCCACACGCTTCTTAATCTGCTCGAGAAGGTCATCAATCTGCCCTTGGGTGGGCTTGACCTCAACCGTAGGCTCAAGGAGCCCGGTGGGGCGGACTAGCTGTTCCACCACCTGCTGGCTGTGCTGATATTCGTATTCGGCGGGGGTGGCTGAGGTGTAGATGACCTGATTAATGCGCTCCTCAAACTCCTTGAAGTTCAGGGGGCGGTTGTCCAGTGCCGAGGGCAGGCGGAAGCCGTATTCTACCAGCGTTTCCTTGCGGGAGCGGTCACCGTGGTACATGCCCCGAATCTGGGGGAGGGTCATGTGGGACTCATCAATAATCAGCAGAAAGTCGTCGGGGAAGTAGTCAAGCAGGGTCCAGGGCGGGCTGCCCGGCGGACGCCCGGAGAGGTGGCGGGAGTAGTTCTCCACGGCATTACAGTAGCCGGCTTCCCGGAGCATTTCCAGGTCGTAGTTGGTGCGGGCCTCAAGGCGTGATGCTTCCAGTATCTTTCCCTGGCTTCTTAGCTCGGCGAGCCTTTCTGCCAGCTCCTGCTTGATGCTGTCAATCGCCCGCATCAGCTTCTCGTGGGAGGTAACAAAGTGCTTGGCAGGGTAGATGTCCACCGCATCCATATCGCCAAGCAGCTCCCCGGTCAGCGGGTCAATCCGCGTGATGCGGTCAATATCATCGCCAAAGAACTCAACGCGGATGGCCATCTCTTCATAAGACGGCTGTATCTCCAGGGTATCGCCGCGGATGCGGAATCTGCCCCGGGTGAAGTCGATGTCGTTGCGCTCATACTGCATATCAACCAGCCTGCGGAGTAGCTTCTGGCGCGGGTAGGTCTCGCCGCGCTTCAGAGTGATGACAAAGCTGCGGTACTCCTCGGGCTCACCGAGACCGTAGATGCAGGATACCGAGGCGACAATGAGCACGTCGCGGCGTTCAAACAGGGCACGGGTGGCGGCATGGCGCAGCTTGTCAATCTCGTCATTGATGTCCACCTCTTTCTCAATATAGGTGTCGGTGCGGGGAACGTAGGCTTCCGGCTGGTAGTAATCGTAATAGCTGACGAAGTATTCCACGGCGTTATTGGGGAAGAACTCCTTGAACTCGGTGCACAGCTGGGCGGCGAGGGTCTTGTTATGGCAGATGACCAGGGTGGGGCGGTTTACCCGTGCCACCACATTAGCTATGGTGAAGGTCTTGCCGCTGCCGGTAACCCCCAGCAGTGTCTGGTGCTTATAACCTTTGTTTAAGCCCTCTACCAGCTTCTCCACCGCCTGGGGCTGGTCACCGGTCATCTTAAAATCAGAGACAATTTCAAATGGTGGCATAGCAAACCCTTAACAGGTTTTTCTATGAATAGTATATACCTTAGGGGTGGTGGGTGGGAATAGATAAGGGGGTTAATAGGTCACTTCCCCAAATACTGCAGGGCCAGCTTGACCTTATCCTCCAGGCTGAGGTTCTGGTCAGCGGGGAGGGCAGCTAGTGCCTTGGTAGCTTCAGCGGCGGAGTAGCCCAGGGAGGTTAGGGCGGCCAGCACCTCGGTATTCTCCGCGGCGAGCTGGGTGGCGGGGGTGATGACCCAGCCGGCACCTATCTTCTCCTTCAGCTCTAAAACAAGGCGGTTGGCCACCTTTTTGCCGATGCCGGGAACCACGGTTAATAAATCGGCGTTTCCGGTGGCAATGGCCATAGTGAGTTGCTCCACGCTCATTGCCGAAAGCATTGCCAGGGCGAGGCGGGGGCCCAGCCCGGAGACACCAATCAGTGTTTCAAACAGCCAGAGCTCCTCGGGTGAGGCAAAGCCGTAAAGGGTGATGTTATCTTCACGGAGGTGGAGGTGGGTATAGACCTTGACCTCATCACCGACAGCTCCCAGGGTGCTCAGGGTGGAGGCGGGCATATATACCTGAAAGCCAATGCCATTAACATTGACGATTGCCCAGTCGCTGCCTAGAGACTCCAACCTGCCCTGAAGGCTGGCAATCATGTCTCCTCCTGGCTGGCGAGAAGCTGGTTGAGATGCATCTCGCGAAGGTGGCAGATGGCAACAGCCAGGGCATCAGCGGCATCATTCGGCTCAGGAACTGCCTCCAGCCCCAGCTGCAATCTCACCATCTCCTGCATCTGCTCCTTGCTGCTGGCTCCGTAACTGGCTACCCGCTGCTTTATCTGGGTGGGGGTGTACTCGTGGGTGGGGATTCCGTTGTCCGCCGCCGCCAGAATGGCTACTGCCTGGGCTCTACCGATGGCTAGCGCTGACTGGACATTCCTGGCGACAAAGGGTTGCTCCACAGCGATCACATCGGGCTGATAGCGGTGGATGATTTCCCTGAGCCCGGAGTAGAGATAGCTCAGGCGTTCCCCAATCAGGGAGTGCTCCGGGGTTTCCAAGGCGCCATAGTTAACCAGCTCTGTTTGGTCACCCTCTCCCTCAATAACCCCGTAACCCATAACCGCTGTCCCCGGGTCAATGCCCAGAACCCTTATCCTTCCGGTCCGGGGGGATGATGTGTGGAGCGCTGTCAAACTGCCCCTCCTTTAGCCTGAGACGGGTGGGGATAGTAACGATAACATTGATGCGGGACTATCCTTAGGCGTGCTGCGTCTGGTACTCCTGAAGGACAGCATCAGGAAAGTCAGCATTACTGGATACATTCTGCACTTCATCTATTTCCTCTAATTTATCCAGGAGCTTAAGGGTTTGCTGGGCGGTTTTTTCATCCAGCGGCACCAGTGTCTTGGGCACCATGGATAACTCGGCCGAGGCTATGTCCACATTATTCTGCTCCAGGGCTGTCCGCACTGACTCCAGTTCTTCCGGTTTGGTGTACACCTCAACAAGATTGCCCTCTACCTTGACATCTTCAGCACCGGCATCAATGGCCGCCAGGGCCAGTTCATCGGCGTCCTGATTTCCTACTCGGAGGGTGATTAATCCCCGGGAGTCAAAAAGCCAGGCAACACAACCGCTTTCCCCCAGGCTGCCGTTATGGCGGGAGAAGACGCTCCTCACCTCCTGAATGGTCCGGTTGCGGTTATCGGTCATGGCATTGACCAGGATGGCAGTGCCCCCCGGCCCATAGCCTTCCAGGACCAGCTCGCTTAAGCTGGCTCCCTCCAGTTCACCGGTGCCTCGCTTAATTGCCCGCTCAATGTTTTCCAGGGGCATATTATTATCTTTGGCTTTTTGGATAGCCAGGCGCAGCCGGAAATTGGTATCGGGGTTGCCACCCCCATCTCGGGCGGCAACAATAATCTCACGGGTTAGCTTGGTGAAGAGTTGGCCTCGCCTGGCATCAGCTATCCCCTTCTGATGCCTAATGGAATGCCATTTCGAATGCCCTGACATCGCGATTGCCCTCCTTAGCCGCTAATCCCGCCCTCTGCTTGCTTAATTCTAGCATTTCACCAGCTTCCGGTCAAAGGAGGTTGCCCTGCCCGGAGGGCAGCCAAGGCACCCTTACTTTACGGCAGAAAGGCGGTGGGGCTTTCCCGGTATCGGAATTTTCCACTCCATTTTGTCGCATGGGCTTGCTTGAGTTGTTGAAACCTTCTCCGAAATGAGGCTGCGGTAAAGCTCGGGGTGGACATTATTATGGCATCTTCATGGTTATCGCGGTAGTAGCCCCGGCGCAGGCCAACTTGGGTAAAGCCATACTTCCTGTAGAGGCTTTGGGCAACAGTGTTTGAAGCACGCACCTCCAGTGTCATAAACTCGGCGTTTAGCTCTTGAGCCAGGTCAATAACCGAGATGAGTAATAGCTCACCAATACCCTGGTGCTGATAGTCCTTTCTTACCGCAATATTGGTGAGGTGGGCTTCACCCGCCATGACCCAGATACCGCTAAAGCCCACGATGTATTCTTGCCGCGGTCGCGGCAGTTCATTGGTTGAGGAACAACGGCGACCAAGCCACTTCCGGAAACGGGATACGGGGAGGAAGCCCGTTACTGGCTTTACTGCCACCGTTTTGCTTTCATCGCAGGCAACCAGATAGTATGCCAGCTTGTTTTCCAGCTCACGCCGGTAATTGGGTGGTGGCCACTGAGAGTAGAAGACTTCACGGTCAATCTCGCTGACCTGAGCCACATCTTCCTGGCTCATGAGGCGCACCGAATAGGGCAAGGCTTTATCTCCGTAAACACTTCAGTGAGATAGTGCTTATTTTACAATTTTAGCACATCATATTACTAGCGGCATACCTTCGCGGGGCTAGTTGGGGAGTATCTGGGGAACTGCCCCGCTGATCCTCTGCCTGGTAAAACATCTATCTTTTTCCTGTGTCATTCGTTATACTATATGCACAGGGTAACACCGCTGATACTGGCTAGGTGTAGCGATGACCCTGAACCAGAGAGCAGCCAGCGGGGAGTTATCAGGTGCAGGAGGAGAGCCTCGTCCGGCGGGCGCAGCAGCTTGACCAGGCAGCGTTAACTCAAATATATGAGGAGAACTTCGATAGGATTTACCGTTATGTGGTTCTCAAGGTAGGTGACCGGGCGGAGGCGGAAGATATCACCCAGCAGGTGTTTCTCAACGCCCTGAAGTCTATTGCTGCCTTCAAGTCCAGGAAGGGCATACCCCTTTCCGCCTGGCTGTACCGGATTGCCCATAATCAGGTTGTTGACTACCTGAGGAAGAAATCGAAGCAGGCTACGGTACCCCTTGATGACTCGCTGGCAACTGGGGCTGATGACCCCAAGCTGGTAGCCGAGCAGAAAATAAGCATTGAGGAACTAGCCCAAGCAATCAAGGGCCTGACCCCGGCCCAGCAGGAGGTGATTTCCCTCCGCTTTGCCGGGGAGATGACTATCTCTCAGGTAGCCAAGGTAATGGGGAAAAGTGAGGGAGCCGTCAAGGCATTGCAGCACAGCGCGATAGTGTCCCTGCGCAAAGCGCTGACGACGGGGTGAGATGATGAACCAGGGGAAGGAACTAGATAATATTCTGGACGAGTGTCTGGACAGAATACTGGTTAGGGGGGAGACCATTGAGCAGTGTCTGGCGAGGTATCCTGAGCACTCAGCCGAGCTGGAGCCGCTGCTGCGGACCGCCGTGATTACCAAGGAGGCGGCCGCCATCAAACCTGGCGATGACTTTAGGGAAAGGGCCAGGTACCAGTTCCAGGCTGCCATCCGTGACCTGAAGATGAGGAAGGAGCGCCGCTTCTTTGGCTTGCAGCTACAGTGGGCCACGGTGGTAATTACTATTCTGGTGCTGCTGGTCGGTGGTGGCAGCACGGTGGCGGCAGCACAAGGTAGCCTGCCTGATGAACCCCTGTATCCGGTCAAGCTGACCACCGAGGCAGTAAGGATTGCCCTAACTCCCTCGGACCTGGGCAAGGCTGAGCTGTATGTCCGGTTAGCCGATAGGCGGGTGGCGGAGATAGTGGCCATGGCGAGTAAGGGCAAGCGGGAGCAGGTGGAACGGGCGGCTGAATTGCTGAACAGGCATTTAATCGCCATGGCGAGTCTGGCAGCACCCCCGGGCAGAGAGGGGATACCCCCCGCTCCCCTGCCACCGGAAGCGGCAGTGCGGGAGGCACCGCGACCGGCGCCACCGGCACCGCAAGGGGTGCCACCTCCGAGGGTGAGGCAAGGACCGCGGGTAACTGTTGAGGAAGCAGCCCGTGAACCTCAGGAAGCGCCGGAGGTGGCGGTTGGTGGCCGGGATGGTGTGGCTAAAGAGGTTAAGCCTATTAACCGGCGGGCTAAAATCAGGGCAATCCTCGCCCGCCGTGCCGCCGCCAATCCCCAAGCACTGCGGGCATTGCTGAGGGAGGCACCGGTCTCGGTCCGGCCTGCCCTGCGCCGGGCGATTGCGGTGGCTGATGAGGGTTATGAGCGAGCCCTCAAGGCTTTAGATTAATAATTATTTTTAATTTCCCCAGTTTGGCCCAAAGCCGCCCTAACTTTGGGGCGGCTTTGTCGTTATATATAGGTGAAATAGTCTTGAGGAGGCAGACATGAAGAAGGCATGGCTAATAGGGGTCAGTGCGCTGTTATTGATGCTGGTAGGGCTCGGCTTTTCTGGCTGTGGTGGCGGCGGTAGCACCCTCACTGGAGGAGCGGCTAACCTCAGGGTTAGCTTAAGCAGCCAGCAGGAAGGTATCTGGGTGAGCGGTCGTGGTGAGGTATCGGCGGTTCCGGATGTTGCCACCCTGAGGTTGGGCATCGAAGCCCAGGAGGCTAGCGTAGCCGAGGCTCAATCCCAGGCGGCAGAGGCCATGGACCGGGTGATGCAGGCTCTGACTGATGGTGGTGTTGCTGAGCAGGACATTCAAACTCAGCATTTTAACATTCGCCGGGTGACCCGGTGGAATAATGCCAAAGAGGAGGAAGAGGTGATTGGCTACCGGGTCAGCAATATGGTTACCGCCAAGATACGCCAGCTGGATAGGGTTGGCGCCATCATTGATGCCGTGGCGGCGGCCGGTGGTGACCTTACCCGCATTGATGACATAAGTTTTTCTGTGGAAGACCCTTCAGCCTACCAGGCTGAGGCCAGGGAAAAGGCAATGGCTGATGCCCGGGCCAAGGCGGAGCAGATGGCTAATCTGGCTGGAGTGAAGCTGGGTAAGCCGACCTATATCTCGGAGAGTGCCTACCTTCCGGCTCCGATTTACCGCCAGGGTTTCGCCGGAGAAAAGGTGGCCGGAGCACCCATGGTGGAAACCCCAATCAGCCCCGGGGAGATGAAGATAAGCCTTACCGTGCAGGTAGCCTACGCCATTGTTGACTGATGCCTGGCGGAGAGGGGGCTGATTCGGCATTAATTAAGGTGAGGGGGTGAGATGCGAGGAGATTTGTCATC
>CAZAYK010000050.1:0-4861 GCA_964489415.1 uncultured Dehalococcoidaceae bacterium
GGTGGTATCGTCCGCTCGCTGGATCCGCGGGCTCCCTACGGTCCGCCGGTGTACAATTCCTTTGAGCGGAGCAGCACCGACGATATGCTGCCGGCTAATGCCGTCCTGTCCGGCATCGCGCTGACCTCGGGGTCCAACAAGCTGATCGTCATTGAGACCTCGGCCGCTGACCAGCTCCTTGACCTGACCGACACCGTGTCCGACGTGGCTCCGGAGCTGGTATCACCGGAGGATGGCGCCATCTCAACCTCGGCGACGAGCATGAAGATTGAGTGGGCTCCGGTGGCCGGTGCCAAGTCATACAAGTATGAGTATGACACCAGGGCGGACTTCAAGTCAGCCACATCGGGTACCACCAATCATCCGGTGACCAACGCCGTGGTGACTGGTCTTTCCGAGGGCAAGACCTACTACTGGCGTGTCCGGGTGGAGACCCCGCTGATTGGCCCGTGGTCAGCAGCGAGGACGGTTAACACCCAGATTGAGAGTGCGGTCAATGCCCCGACGATAACCAGCCCGTCCCGCGGTGGCACGGGGCCTGGCGGCTACGATGCACCCGTGCAACCCATCTTCCAGTGGGGTGCGCTGAAGTGGGCTACTGGCTACGAGTTCCAGCTGGCCAAGGATCCCAGCTTCCGCGACATCGTGGTGAACAAGACCGGTGCTGACGCGCTGGGTCCGGTTACCGTGTACCAGCCTCCAGTCAAGCTTGACTACAACACCACCTACTACTGGAGGGTGAGGGGCATCGGTGCCTCCACCGAGACTGACTGGAGCGCGGTGGTTGGCTTCACCACCATGGCTGAGCCAACACCACCACCGCCACCAGTCGAGGTGAAGGAAGTACCGCCACCGGTAATTGAGATCCCGCCGGCACCACCAGCACAGGAGATTGTTATCCCGCCGGCACCCCAGCCACCAGCACCAATCGCTCCGGCGTACATCTGGGCGGTTATCATTATCGGTGCGATACTGGTAATCGCGGTGATTGTCCTGATAGTCAGGACGAGGCGAGCCGTCTAACCTGGCTTGACGGGCACACTCCCGATACTCCGAGAGCCCCCCGGATTCCGGGGGGCTCTCTTTTTGCCTTGCTGGCTTTGTGCCCCGTTGATATTTCCCGGGCGTGATGTTACAATACGCTCCTGTAGCCAAATCGGCTAGGTGGCTTTTGTGTGATGGCAGCACTAACCAAGCGGGAAATACGGGCACTGTTAGGCCAGGCACCACCCCTGGTGGAGGGGTGGGTTGACCTTGAGGAGCAGCTGCAGGCTAATGGTTTTGACCTTACCCTGCGTGAGGTGGCCTTACTCCAGGGTGCGGGCCGGATAGCCGGGGATGACCGCCAGCGGGTGGTGTCCGATGTGTCTCCGCTGGTGTTTGATGGAATGGGCTTTATTGACCTGATGCCCGGCAGTTACCTGATTACCTATAACGAGATTGTGCACCTCCCCCGGAATATAATGGCGCTGGCGGCGCCCCGGTCAAGCCTGCTCCGCTGCGGGGTCACCGTGGGCACGGCGGTATGGGATGCCGGCTACTCGGGCCGCTCCCAGTCACTACTGGTAGTGCATAATCCACTGGGGTTTCGTTTGCAGAGGAATGCCCGGGTGGTGCAGCTTGTTTTCCTGTGGCTAACCCAGGATACCGAGGGCTATCAGGGACGCTACCAGCGGGAAAATATATAAATCCGGCTATCTGCTTTCCCGGCCAATGATATACCACTCTTCCGGCGGGTCATGGGTGGTGTCAACTACCAGATGGGTAATATTGAGATGGGGGTATAGGCGCTTCAGCCCGGCCAAGTCCACGGCCTCGAACCGCTTCTTATTGTTGAGGTAGGCCTGTTCGGTGAGGGCATTGGAGACATAGTCCTCTTTGGTGCGCTGGAGGATTCTCCGGATGGCCACCTCCTGGGGGCAGGAGGTTTGCAGGATGATGAATTTCCGGTTATATTTATTGGCTATGGCGGCGGCGCGCTCTCGCAGTGCCTGGGTAACGAAGGTGGCATCCAATATTACGCCGCCGCCATGCTGCAGGCTTGTCTCCGCCCGCCGGAACATCTCGTCATAGACCCGGGTGCGCTTATCCATGTTGGCGGCCACCTTTTCATCAAAGATGTCCTCGTTTTGGAGCACTTCCCGTCGAATCAGGTCGGTTCGGAGCAGGGGATAGCCCTTGATCCGGGCGATTTCCTCGGTCGTCTCGGTCTTCCAGGTGCCGGGAAGGCCGCAGGCAATAAGGAGGAAGTTAGCCCCCAGTTCGCTTTCCACGAATTTGACAAATGGCTCCCTCATTGGCGGATTCCCCTCCTCAGCTATTCTACTGATTTCGCCCCGCGGTGTCGACATAAGACTCGGCGAGGGCGAAGTAGCTCCGGGCATCAGCCTGAACCTGGTCTCTTTCTGCCGGGGAGATATACGGGTCATCAAACTTGAAGCTCCCCACCTTGCCCCGCACGTAGGCTCGGTAGCACTTGTAGAAGTTAAGCAGCAATTTAAGCTCCTCATCCTGGCTCTGGGCGGCATAGGCATCAACAAAGTGGCGGGAAAGGTCGGCCCGCCCGAAATGGTCTAAATCCATGGCCAGAAAGGCGACTTCTGAGGCGACATCACCATAGCGGAAGCGGTCATTAAACTCAATGCAGTCATAGATGCAGATGCCATCACCAAAGCAGATATGGGCGGCATGGAGGTCGCCATGGCAGTCCCTTATCTTGCCATCAGCCATTCGTTTGCGGAATAGGGAGGCGTTTTTCTGGATAAAGCCCTCGGTATACGCCGTGATACGCTGGTATTGCCGTGCCGAAATGGTGGTGCCGATGTATTTTTCAGTTTGAACAAAGTTTTCCGTGGTGTTGTGGGTAATGGCATCAAGACTGCCAAAGGCGCTGATGGTGGCGTTGGTCTCCGCGTGGCGGTGGAACTCAGCCAGTTTTTCGGCAACACTGGTGAGCATCTGCGGGGAAACCCTGTTGTTGACTAATAATGAATCCAGCATGGCTTCGGCGGGGAGGCGGCGCATTTTGACGGCATACTCCACGGCTTCACCCTTGCCTTCTATCTGGATGTGATTCCGGTCACGTGTTATCGGCACCACGCCGAGGTAAGCCTCGGGGCAGAGCCGCCGGTTGAGGGTGACCTCCTGCTGGCAGTAATAGTGGCGCTTGTCCCGGGTGGTGTAATCAAGAAAGCCCAGATTTACCGGTTTCTTCACCTTGTACGCATAGTCACCGGCCAGTAACACGAATGACATCTGCGTCTGCACCAGCTCTATCCCTTGCTTTGGGGGTTCCGGATAGGCCCTGGGGTCAAGCAGGGCGTGGATTATTTGGGGTAGTTCAGCCATTGTCGTAAATCATCCTGCACCTGATGATGATTGGCTCGGGTAACCGTGATTAGCTTTACTTGGGGCCGGCGCTTGATGGTATCTGCCCAGGGATGGGGGTCAGACATGATGGTTCCCAGCAGCCGTTTCCCACTGTCAATTATTTGGGTGACGGTGGCTCGGAACTGGGCGGAAAACAGCTCCATCTTGCCGATTTCATCAACGACAACCAGGTCACACTGGGCAGCAGCTCGCCTGAGGGCAGCCACCCCCACCCGCTCCAGGCCATCAATATCAACCCCGTATTTGCCCACCCGGTATCTTTTCTCCAGATTGACGTGGGCCAGTATTGCCTCGTCCCCGTCCAGGGTCACCAGCCTGAAGCCGAGCCTCGTCCCCTGGTGGCGTATTTCCTCAGGATAGAAGCCGCCGGCCCGGCCGGCAAGCTCGGTTACCACCTGCTTGATGAGGCTGGTTTTCCCGGTCCCCGGCCGGCCGGTAAGCAGATACACCGCCGGCAACTGGCCACCACCTGACTGCGCAGTTTTGCCTGGCTATTGACTTATGAGCAACTACTTCGTGGCCGGTAGCTGCGCCTTTCTTTTTTCTTTCAGCTTCTTACGTCTCAGCCTCCGCTTGCGCAGGGCGACTCGTTTCGTCTTGTTCATCACTAGTAATATAGCCAAAATCAGCCTTTTTTGCCACCCCGGGACTGAACAACCTGGACAAAGCGGGCGAAGGAGCGGTCATAGCTCCTCTCCACATCGGGCGGGAAGACACAGGCGGGGAGCTCGTCATACTTTAGGTGGTAGGCGAGGCATTCGCAGCACTTGCCCTTCCGGGGGCAGGGCTCATAGGTGCAGTTGCATTTGGCCTGATTGAGCTCAATCTGACATTCCATAGTAGCTATCTCCTCTACAGATAACGCCTCCTTATCTCTGTGGATAGCCGGGACAGCAGCTCTAAGGCACGGGCGGCAGCCTCCTCGTTTAGCGATGCCAGCCCGCAGCTGGGGGTGAGCAGGCCCTGAGCCAGCAGTTGCCGGAAGCGGATGCCGTTTCTGGTGAAGGGGGCCATTGCCTCTTCCAGGCGGTCCTTAAGGCTGGCTACCGTTTCCGTAGCCAGTGAATCTTCATCATTGGGGACAATTCCCCAGGCAATACTACCCCCCCTCTCCACGAATTTCTTGATTTCGGCGGGGTAAAGTGTCAGTGACTGGGCATAGTTATAGGCATCAAAGCTGAGAATATCCAGGCTGGTCTGGAGCAGCACTGACCAGTCGGTATTGCCGCAGCAGTGCACCCCCTTGACGCCGCTGATGCCGGCCAGGACCTCGTCTAGCATGGCGATAATTTTTTCCGGGGAAGTAAAGGCTCCGCTCGCCGTTGATGAGCCGTAGCTAGCCATATACGGCTCATCAACGAAGATGATGGTGTTTGTGGAGAGCTGACTCAGTGCCCGCTCCTGCCAGGCTGCCTTGAGCCTCAGCAGCTTGGGCACGGCATCACCGAGGACATCGTGGTGAATTATTGCC
>CAZAYK010000050.1:4871-8330 GCA_964489415.1 uncultured Dehalococcoidaceae bacterium
GGCGCTCCTTATCGGTCACGGTGAGCCCCCAGGTAAGCGGCCCGGTTATCTGCCCTTTTACCGCCAGCGGTGTCAGGTTAATCTGGCCGAGGAAGCAGTGCAGTCCGGCGGCATACTCCGGGCTGATGGGGTATTTATCAATGTTGTTCTCCAGGTAGGCGGTGTAGAGTTCTCCCAGCGGCTGGCTCAGATCCTGGGAGCTATCAATATAGAGGCTGTCGTCGTCAATAACTGCGCCGGGGAAGCCCTCGCTGAACTGGACACACATGTTCTCCAGGAACGACCGCGGGGGCAGCTGGGGCCAGGCGGGGATATCCTTGAGGTAGTGGCTGATCAGGGAAACCGCTGCCGGCGGGTCAGCGTGCGGCATGCTGCCAATAATGGTGGGGCGGCAGCCAAAATCGGCCTTGGTCATGGTTTATGCCTTCCTCAGATACTTGCCGATGAGCAGGTCGAGCTTCTCCTTCTGCTTGTCCGGTATCAGTTCGGGGGCAGTAACCAGGGCTATCTTCAGCGCCGAGGCGCAGGGGCAATCTCTGGTTTCGGGTATTCGGCTGACGGCCAGCGTGATGATTTTCTTGGCAGTAGCCACGTTGCGGTGCAGGATATCCAGGATTACCTCAACATTGACCGGCTCCGTGCTTTCGTGCCAGCTATCATAATCAGTAACACAGGCAATTACCGAGTAGCAGATTTCCGCCTCCCGGGCCAGCTTGGCTTCGGGCAGGGCGGTCATGCCGATGACATCCGCCCCCCAGGCCTTGTACAGCCTTGATTCCGCCCGGGTGGAGAAGGCGGGGCCTTCCATGGCGACATAGGTGCCCCCCCGGTGGACACTGGCCCCTACCTCCCGTGCTGCCTGATATACAATCTGGCTCAGCACCGGGCAGAAGGGCTCGGCAAACTGGATATGGGCGACGATGCCTTCCTCAAAGAAGGTATTTGCCCGGCTCCGGGTGCGGTCAATGAGCTGGTCGGGGATGAGCAGATCGCCGGGTCTGACCTCTTCCTTAAAGCTGCCACAGGAGTTAATGGCGATGATGTGCTCCACCCCTAGCGATTTGAGGGCGTAGATATTGGCGCGGTAGGGGACAGCGGTGGGGGGGATGCGGTGCCCCTTACCATGGCGGGGGAGGAAGGCAATGCCCGTTCCCCGGAGCCTCCCCACGATAATGCTATCGCTGGGCTTGCCGAAGGGGGTGTCTTGGCTGACCTCATCAATATCGGTGAGCCCCTCAATATCATAAAGACCCGTCCCGCCGATAACGCCTACTTTAGCTTGTGCCTGGGGCATGAAAGACCTCCTTATACGGCTCTCTTATTATACCCCTTTCCGTGATGATGGCGGAGATGTAGCGGTGGGGGGTAACATCAAAGGCGGGGTTGGCGGCGTTTATTCCCTCGGGGGCGATGCGTATCCCCTGAATGTGGGTTACTTCTTCTGGACTTCTCTCTTCAATGGGGATTTCCTTCCCCGAGGGGAGGTTGGGGTCAATGGTGGTGGTGGGGGCGGCAATGTAGAAGGGGATGCCGTTTTCCTTGGCCAGCACCGCCAGGGTATAGGTGCCAATCTTGTTAGCGGTATCGCCATTGGCGGCGATGCGGTCAGCCCCGACAATGACACAGTCAACCTGGTGCTGGCTGATAAAGTATCCCGCCATGGCATCGGTAATCAGGGTAACGGGGATTCCGGCGTGCTTAAGCTCCCAGGTGGTGAGCCTGGCCCCCTGGAGGAGGGGGCGGGTCTCAGTAGCCAGGACCTTCACCCGTTTACCCTGCTCTTTGGCGGCGATGACTACGCCGAGGGCGGTGCCGTAGCCGCTGGTGGCCAGGGGCCCGGCGTTACAGTGGGTCAGCACGGTAACGCCGTCCTCAATCAGCTCGGCACCATGCTCGCTCAGCCTTCGGGTTGCCTCTACCTCGTCGGCATGTATCTGCTTGGCTTCAGCCACCAGGGCCGCTTTAATCTCGGCGACATCACTTTCGGCTTCGGCCACCCGTTGCATGCGTTCCAGGTTGCGAAACAGGTTGCGGGCGGTGGGGCGGGTGGCGGCGATAGCCCGGATAACCCCGCGAAGCCTCTCCCGAAAGCTATCTGGCGACGTAGAATCAATTTTTAGGGCACTTAATGCTACGGCATAGGCTCCACATATCCCAATGGCCGGAGCCCCTCTAATTTTTAATTCTGTGATGGCTGAGGCAATATCCTGGTAATTGTCTAGCTCCAGATAGACCTCTTCCCCGGGTAGCCGGGTCTGGTCAAGGATAACTACCCGGTCCCCCCGCCATTCTATTGGTAGCTTATGTTTCATGATACCAGCGCTGAGTAATTGCGTAACTGCGCTATTGAGTAATTGCGCAAATTAGCCTATTGTGGCGAACGGAGTTTTACCTCTTTCCCTCTTCATGTGGCTGCTTATTGGCGTGCTGTTGCTCGGCCCACTGGTTACGGTGGAGCTCCATCATGATGAAATGATGGCCATCCCGGTAGAGATGCCCGCAGGGCGTGAAGCCGCATTTCTGGAAACACTGTTGTGCCCGCCGGTTCCAGTGCAGGGTCTTTAGGTAGAGCCGGTTAAGGTTGGTTTCCCGGAAGATATGGTTGACCAGGGTGGTGATTATGTCGGTGCCATAGCCCTTATTCCAGTAATTGCGGTCACCAATCATGATACCCAGCTCAGCCTCGCCTTTCTCTTCATCGATATTGTAGTAGGTGCAGTTGCCGATGTGTTTGCCGTCAAGGGTTTCCACGGCGAAGCGGTGACTGGTGGGTGGCAAGTAGTGCAGTTCGCTGGCGTAGTTGAAGAGATATCGGGGGAAGGAGATGGCCAGTGGTTGTGCGGCATCAAGCTCAACCAGCTCGGCATCGGTTTGCCAGGCATAATCATTACGGGCATCAGCAAGCCTTTTATCGCGCAGCCGAACCTTAGCCCCGGTAATCATGCCACCCCTCGATTTTTCTATCTCCGAAGTATCGGGTCTGGTTACGGCAACCCGGCACGCCGCCCTATTCTTCCTCATCCTCGTCCTCTTCCTCATCCCCGCGCTCCCAGATGGGTTCCGTGTAGAGGTCAATATACTCTTCCATGGCCCGGGCTGCCATCTGCTTCATTCGTTCACTGGCCTCGCTAGCAATTCCGATGAGCTCGGTAAGGTCAACATCAATATTTAGCACCTTAACCAGCACCCTAAGCACCGCCAGGGCAGCTCCCGGGTTGGGCAGCCGGGTAGCATAGAGGGGCACCTCGCCGAGCAGGCAGATACCCTCACATTCCCTTTCTTTGGCCACCCCGAGCAGTAGCCCGTTCAATCCGGAGATTTGCATGTTACCGGCATGCACCAGGTCATATTCCTTCAGGTCTTCCAGCACCTCGGGGCTGGTGGCAACTCCCCAGACCCGGGGGGGCTCGGTGTGGTGGATGCGGGTCATGGCGGCAGCGCAGGTATATATCCGCTGGG
>CAZAYK010000051.1:0-8297 GCA_964489415.1 uncultured Dehalococcoidaceae bacterium
CCTTGATGCCTGCCTTGGCGCAGCGCTCGATCTCAGCAATCGCGGCGTCCAGCGACGGCGGCACCGAGCAAAAACCGACCAGGCGCCGGGGGTAACGGGCTATCGATTCGAGAATATAGTCATTGGTGGCAATACATAGCTCGGGGCTTGTCCAGCCGTAGTTGGCAATGACGGAGATATTAACGCCGTCCCGGTCCATGCTCTCAATGAGCTCATCGGCGGTGGCCATCTTCGCCTTGGTGTCAGCGTAGAGCGTGGCGAACGAGGGATCCTGGTCAGCATATCGGTGGCGGTTTTGCTTTATTTCCGGAGGGAAAACATGCGTGTGAAAGTCAATGACCATGCTCATTATCTTGCCGGCTATCCCGAAGTAATGAAACCGCTTCTTAGCCAGTAGCGGCTCAATCTGCCGCCGTCTCCTCCGGGGCTTCGGCAGTTGGTGCCGCTTCTTCAGCCTTAACCTCGGCGGCTGCCGCTTCGGCCGGTACCTCGGCCACTACCTCCTCAACTGCCTCCTTGACCGGCGCCTGGCTGACTTTGACCACCAGCTGTTCCGGGTCAGCATGAACGATAATTTCCGGGTCAAGGGCAATGTCTTTAACATGAATCGCCTGCTCTACCTCTTCCAGATGGCTGATGTCAACCTCGATCTGGGCAGGAATATTGTCCGGCAGGCACTCAATACTCAGGCTGGTGATGCCGTGGCTCAGCATGTGCCCCTTTCCCTTCATGGCGGGGGCGTCACCCACCAGAATAATCGGCACCTCAACCTTTATCCTTTCCCCTTTTCTTATCTGGTAGAAGTCAACGTGGAGGAGCTGGTTTTTTAGTGGGTCTCGTTGGATTTCACGGATGAGCACACTCCGCGGCCGTTTCTCACCTTCGATTTCCAGGGTGAGGGGGCGGGTCACTCCCGCCTGGGCAATAACCCGCTGAAGCTGGAAGGTATCACACTGTAGTGCCTGGGGTTTGATATTGTGTCCGAAGAGATGCACCGGGGTAATCCCCTGGCGGCGCAGGAATCGGGTCTTTTTCCGCATCAGCGTTCGATTACTGGCGTTCAATTTCAGGGTTTGTGTCATCTCATTCTCTCCTTTCCCCTGTCAATTTAAGCACAGATGGGGGTTAAAATCAATTTTATCAGTGGCTGTGGTTAAAGAATGGCGGGCAATCTGGGAAGACTGAATAGACTTGGGTTAATAATTTATTATATAATTCTTATGCAGAGTTCAGGGGGAGGCCGGTGCCATTGTCTCAATTGGGGAATTCATCGTCAGCCTCGGCAGATAGTTCACAAGCCGGGGCTTTTTTATCTTCGGCAGCTAAGCCCCGCTCAGTTGAGGATATGCAGATAATCGCCAAAAGGGTGCGCCGCCACATTATTTCTATGCTGGGTAGGGCGGGCAGCGGGCATCCCGGAGGCTCTTTATCCGCAGTGGAGATTGTGGTTGCTCTTTATTTCCGGGTGATGAGGCACCGTCCCCAGGACCCTCAATGGCCGGACCGGGACCGGTTCATCCTGAGCAAGGGGCATGCTGCCCCGGTGCTCTATGCCGTTTTAGCTGAGTGTGGTTACTTCCCCGTGGAGGAGCTAATGACCCTGCGGCAGATGGATAGCCGCCTGCAGGGGCATGCTGACCGGACGGCCACCCCGGGGGTGGAGATGTCCTCCGGTAGTCTGGGGCAGGGGTTGTCCTTTGGCATTGGCGTGGCGCTGGCGGGCCGGCTGGACTCAACGGGATACCGCACCTATGTGTTGCTGGGTGATGGTGAGTGTGATGAGGGGCAGGTGTGGGAAGCTGCCATGGCAGCTTCCCACTTCAAGCTGGATAATCTGGTGGCGATAGTGGACAATAATGGATTGCAGATAGACGGCTGGAACTGTGAGGTCATGAACCTGGAGCCCCTCAGCGAGAAGTGGGCAGCCTTCGGCTGGCATGTTATTGAGGTTGACGGGCATGATTTCACACGGCTTCTGGATGCCTTTGAGCAGGCAAAATCGGTAGCGGGACGGCCCACGGTGATTATTGCCCATACCATCAAGGGCAAAGGGGTTAGCTTTATGGAGAACAATGTGGCCTTTCACGGTAAGGCCCCCAGTGCCGAGGAGGTTGAGATTGCCCTGAAGGAGCTGGAATAGGATGCCCCAGTTAGTTTCCCTGAGGGAGGCCTACGGCAAGACGCTGGTTGAGCTGGGCAGGGAGAACCGGGATATCGTGGTTCTGGATGCTGATCTGTCCCAGTCCACCATGAGCAAGTACTTTGCCGCTGAGTTCCCTGACCGTGCCTTTGACTGCGGTATTGCCGAGCAGAATATGGTGGGCATTGCCGCTGGCTTAGCTGCCTCGGGTAAGATCCCCTTCGCCAGCACCTTTGCCGTTTTTGCCCCTGGCCGCTGCTTTGACCAGATGCGGATGTCAATTGCTCAGCCCAAGCTGAACGTTAAGCTGGTGGTCACCCATGGTGGTATCACCGTGGGGGAGGATGGTACTTCCCACCACGCTATTGAGGACCTGTCACTTGCCTGCTCCTTACCTGGCTTTACCGTGATTGTCCCGGCGGATGCCATTGAGACGGCGGCGGCGGTCCGGGCAGCGGCCGCCAATAAGGGGCCGTTCTATATTAGATTATGCCGCCCCAGTTTGCCCCTGGTCCATAGTGAGGACTACCGGTTTAATCTGGGCAAGGCAGTGGTTATGCGGGAGGGTAATGATGCTACCATCATCACCATGGGAACCATGGTGGTGGCCGCGCTGGAGGCGGCCGGGGAGCTGGCGGGGGAGGGGATTGGCTGCCGGGTAGTGAACATGGCTACCGTGAAGCCCATTGATGAGGCGGCGATTATTCAGGCAGCTACCGAAACGGGGGCGATTGTCACCGCTGAGGAGCATCTGGAGCAGGGGGGGCTGGGCAGCATAGTAGCTCGCATCGTCGCTCGGAATCAGCCGGTGCCCATGGAGCTGGTGGCGATTAAGGATACCTATACCAAGTCAGGTAAGCCGGCGGAGCTGTTGCAAAGATACGGCCTGACGGCGGCGGACATCAGCCGGGCAGTCCGCGCCGTGATAGCCAGAAAGCCAAGGTAGCTGGCTAGTCAAGGTGGGTTATTTGTGACGGGGGCCTTTCTCGGATACTAATTTCAATACCGGCTTCCCGGAAGAGCTGGACAAAGGCATCGTCATTATACTTACCGAAGCTGACAAAGCGCTTTATCTTGGCATTGGCCAGCATCTTGGCGCAGAGTATGCACGGGGTATGGGTGCAGTAGATCGTGCTCCCCTCCAGGCTGACCCCATGCAGGCTGGCCTGGATGATTACATTCTGCTCAGCATGGATGGCGCGGCAGATTTCCTGCCTTGTTCCTGAGGGTATCTCCTGCTCATCACGAAGGCAGCCCAGCTCAAGGCAGTCCTTCATGCCCGCCGGAGCGCCGTTATAGCCGGTAGCCAGTATGTGCTTGTTCTTTACCGCCACCGCCCCGACATGGTGCCGGCGGCAGGTGGAACGCTCGGCGACTACTGAGGCTATCTTTAGAAAATACTCATCAATATCCGGCCGTTTCATCTCAGGCTGATGATAATCCTTTCGGTGGCATTTTTCAGGTCTTCTAAGGAGGATTCATTGATAATGGTAAAGTCAGCCAGGGCAATCGGCCCACCCTTATTGAGATTCTCTATTTCTTCCCGGTCCCGGCTGACGGCTTCTTCTGGTGTCAGCGGGCGGCTTGACCTGGTGGTCAGTCGAGCATGCCTTGTTCTCGGCGAGGCCCAGACGGCAACTACCGAAAAGTCCTCCCCATAGCGGTTCTTGAGAAGCGCATACTCCTCCCACGAGTACAGCCCGTCAATGACCACGTCGGAATTGGCCCGGGCAGCCTCAATCCTCGGCAGGTTAAGCTGGGCATAGGCGGCCATTCCGTACTCGTTGCGGAGATTCTCCCTGACCTGGCGCTCATTCTCCTCGTTCAGCTCCAGACCCCGCTTCCTTACTTCCTCGTCAGTGAGGTCACCAAATCTTACCCGAATAAAGCCACGGTGCTCAAAGACGCGGGCAACCTCGGTTTTACCCGAGCCCGCCATGCCGACAATTGCAACTACCTTGCCCATTCTTTTTGATTCATTATAAAGGAGATAGCATTAAAATAACAACGGTGAGTGAGCTTTGCATTTGAGCCGAGATAGTGTAAGCTTAACGGTGACTCTTTCCGGGAGCGAGTGCTGGTGAGCTGGGCGAGCATGGCGATACTGGGTGCCGCTATCATGGGGGTGGTAAGCATTATTGACAGCCACCTCCTCTCCAAGCGGCTGCCGGGCATAAGGGCATTGCTGCTGCCGGCGGGCGTGCTGCACCTGGGTTATGGTTTAATATCGGTCTACCTCTTCCCCTGGCCGGAGGGCGTCGGTCTGGGGCCGGTGCTGGCGGCGGCCGCCTCCGGTATATGGCGCACTGCGGGCATTTTTATCATGTTTTATAACTTCACGCGGGAGGAGGTATCCCGGGTGGTACCCGTGGTCTATACCTACCCGGTTTTCGTGGCGATTATGGCGGTGCCGCTGCTGGGGGAGGTGCTGGATTACCGGCATTGGCTGGCAATAATCATTGCGGTGGCGGGGGCGGTGATTATTTCTGCAGAGAAGAGCCCCGGCGGTGTTACCGGTCTGTTGGGCAGACCATTCCTCCTGCTGTTCCTGTCCAGCCTATTCTTTGCCCTAGCCGACATAGCCATGAAGTATGCGCTGAACTACATCTCCTTCTGGAATGGCTTTTCGGTGGCAACAATTAGCATGTCCAGCATTTTCTTGTTTTGCGCGCTGCGCCGCCAGGTGCTTAGGGATTTGCGGGATATGCCGCGGAGAAACTCGTCGCTGGTGTTGCTCCTCGTTAATGAGCTAATTGCCCCGGTAGGTGTGGTCTGTTTGTTCTGGGCATTGGAGCGAGGGCCGGTGTCTTTGGTGGCGGCTATCTTGAGCAGCCGTCCGGTTTTTGTGGCCATTTACAGCCTTATTCTGGGTCACTTCCTGCCTGATTTCCTGTTGAGGTTTGCCAGCCGGGGTGTGCTAATGGTGCGGCTGGTGGCGACCATTATGGTTGTCGGGGGCATTAGTATTATCTATATGAGCTAAATCAGTTCAGGGTGACCGTGCTATAATGCGGACGTAGGGGCTTATGAAAGTCTCCGATCTATCAGAAAATATGGCCAGGCAGCTCCCTGATGAGCTGACCCGCGTTATGCAGTTAGCTGGCCAGTTAGCCCAGAGGCGGGGGCAGCGGTTGTATCTGGTTGGTGGGGTGGTGCGTGACGTACTGCTGGGGCGCACCAACCTTGACCTTGACCTGGTGGTTGAGGGTGATGCCATCGCTCTGGCCCGGGAATTAGCCAGCAGTTGGGGAGTGAAGATTGTTACCCATCCCCACTTCGGTACCGCCAAGCTTCACTGGGGAAACTGGAGTGTTGACCTGGCCACCGCCCGCTCGGAGACCTATTCCCGGCCTGGGGCCTTACCCACGGTGAGGCCGGGCTCCATTGAGGATGACCTTTACCGCCGTGACTTCACCATCAATGCCATGGCGGTGGAGCTTAACCCCGGCCGTTACGGCAGGCTCCTTGACCCCCATGGGGGTAGGGCTGACTTGGCGGATAGGCTAATCCGGGTGCTTCATGACAGGAGCTTTATTGATGATGCCACCCGCATCTGGCGGGGGCTGCGTTATGAGCAACGGCTCAACTTCCGCCTCGAGCCGGCTACCCTGAAGTTAGTCAAGCGGGATGTGGACCGGCTGGATGCCATCAGTGGCGACCGTATCCGGCACGAGCTGGAGCTGGTTTTTGAGGAGGAATTACCGGAGAAGACCCTGCGCCGGGCCGATGAGCTCGGGGTGCTGGCCAGGCTGCACCCGTCACTAAAGGGTGATGGCTGGCTGGCGGGGAAGTTTGAGCAGGCAAGGCGATTGAGTGCGCCGGATTTACCCCCGGTGGGGCTCTACCTGGCGCTGCTGGCTTACCGGCTGAGTAGTGACCAAGCCGAGCAGCTGATTTCCTATCTGAGGCTGCCCAAGGTAACGGCGCAGGCAGTGCGGGCTGCCCTTGCCCTCAAGGAGGAGCTGGGGTTACTCGCGGTGCCTGACCTCAAGCCCAGCGGGATTTACGCCATCCTCCATGGCTATAGCATCACGGCAATCACGGCCAACTGGCTGGCGGCGGATTCTCCCTTGGTCAGGGAGCGCATCCGGCTCTTTGTGAATAAGCTGCGCTATGTCAGGCCGGCACTAAGCGGTGAGGACCTAAAGAGGCTGGGGGTGGCTGAGGGCCCCCGCATCAGAGAGATACTGAACCGCCTCCGCGATGCCCGGCTGGACGGGGAGGTGAAAAATAAGCAGGATGAGGAGAGGATGGTGAGGGGGTGGAGTGGGGAAGGAAACCGTTAAGGTGTGTTTCCCAGCGTCTCCGCCAGATATGCCTCCATCCCCTGTTGCTTACAGAGAGCGTATAATTCCTCAGCCGGTGCCTTGTCTTTATACAGCGTAAACAGGGCTGGGCCTGAGCCGGCCAGGTGAACGTTATCCGCCCCCATTTTCCGCAGGTGGTCCCGGTATTTTTTTAACTCAGAGGGTTCCGCAAAGGCTATATTTTCAAAGGTATTGAACAGGAGGGAGGCGGTAAACGCCCTGTTCTCCGTTAGTACCTTCACCAGCCTTTCCGTAATGCTCCCGTCAGTGTAGTGGCTTGGTTTAAGGCGGGCATACATCTGTTTTGTCTTCCCCGGCGGTGGGGATACGGCGGGGAAGACCAGCACCACCCATCTCCGGGGCAGGGGGGGGAGGGGGGTTACCCTTTCCCCCCTCCCCTCAGCCAGAGCCGTCCCCCGGTAAAGAAAGAAGGGTACATCGGCGCCGAGCTGGGCGGCTAATTTGAGCAGCTTTTCTGGGGGTAAGCCAAGCTCCCAGAGCGTATTAAGCCCCTGGAGGGTAGCGGCGGCATCACTGCTGTCTCCCCCCAGCCCGGATAGCAGCGGGATGCGCTTGGCTAGTTCGATGGTGGCTCCTTGAGGACACCCGGTGGTTTCTTTGAGGAGGTGAGCGGCTCGGGAGACGAGGCTTTCTTCAGCCGTCCAGTCCGGGGCATCAGCCCGGAAGCTGAGGTGGTGACCTAGCCGGAAGGTAAGGCTATCGCACAGATTGATGGCTTGGATGACGCTGCGGATTTCATGATAGCCGTCAGGGCGCTTGCTCAGGACCTCAAGGGTCAGATTTAGCTTGGCTGGTGCGGTAACGGTTAACATGTCTTATCTTTCCCTTCTTGAAAAGCCTGCCACAGCCGCGCCCACTCTTCCAGGGTTAGCGTTTCCGCCCGCCGCTGGGGGGCTATTTGTGCCCTTTCCAGCAATGATAGGCTCTCTGGCTTGGCAATTTTCAGCCCCTGAGCCAGGGAGTTGACCAGTTGTTTGCGGGAGGCAGCAAAACCCGCCCGCACCAGTTCAAAAAAGCCCGTCTCATCGGCTACGGCTAGGGCTGGCCGGGGGTAAACATCGATTCTGAGTATCGCCGAGTCAACCTCCGGCGCCGGATAAAAGGAAGTGGCGGGCACATATTTGACAATTTCCGGTTTCCCGTAAAACTGCACGCTGATGCTGAGGACACTGCGCTGGCCGGGTGGGGCGGTGATAACCTCGGCCACCTCCTTTTGCACCATGACAATCATCCGCTCCGGCTTAACCGGTGCTGCAAGGAAGTGGCGCAGCACCGGTGAGGTAATGTAGTAGGGGAGATTGGCCACCACCTTATAGGGACCGCTGATTAATGTCGCCGGGTCAATATCCAGTATGTCCTGGTTGATGATGGACACATTGTTGAAGGAAGCCAGCGTCTTAACTAGGATATTAGCCAGCTTATTATCTAGTTCCACGGCAATTACCCGGCCGGCAATTTGGGCCAGTTGTCGGGTCAGGACACCCAGCCCGGGCCCCACTTCAATGACAGCATCGCCGGCGGTAAGCCCCGCTGCGGAGGTAATAATTGGCAGAATCTCACCATCAATCAGGAAATGCTGTCCCAGGCCCTTCCTCGCCTTGAGACCAAACTGGCGCAGCAGCCTTTTGGTTTGCCCGAGTAGTGCCTCTTGTCGCAACGAGCACCTGCCCAATAAATGAGGCCGTGCACCAACCCTCGACCCTGCCTAATAGCCTACCGGAGTCAGCCAGCTCCAGCCAGGCAACCCTGCGGCACCCAGAAATGGCTACTTACCGCTGCTTCCTCTCGGACCTGACGGGGTTCATAGCCTTCTGCCGCGCAGGACCCAG
>CAZAYK010000052.1:0-8058 GCA_964489415.1 uncultured Dehalococcoidaceae bacterium
AGGGATTAAGAACCCGGTGGGAATGCATGGCTTCCGGCTGGATGTGGAGACGCATGTCATTACCGCTGCGGTGACCTCCATCCAGAATCTGGTCAAGTGCATTCGCAGCATTGGCATCGATATTGAGGACCTTGTCCTTGAGCCGCTGGCCAGCAGCGAAGCGGTATTAACTGAGGATGAGAAGCAGGTGGGGGTTATCCTGGCTGACATTGGCGGTGGCACGACGGATGTGGCGGTATTTAGAGATGGCAGCATCTGGCATACCTCCATTCTACCGGTGGCTGGTTACCAGCTTACTAGGGACATCTCTATTGGCCTGGGGCTACCTTTTGACGTTGCTGAGGAGATGAAGAAAAAGTATGGCAGCGTTATGCCGGTGTATGAAGGCAGGGCTGAGGCCACTACCACGCTGTCTCAGGACGGGCATGGTGTTTCCTATCAGGATCTTTGTGACATAATCCGGGCTCGCGTTGAGGAGATCTTGAAGTTAATCCTGCTTGAGATGCCGAATTCGGATTATGAGGCACTGGTTCCGGCGGGGCTGGTGCTTACCGGGGGTAGCTCTAACCTGGCGGGCATCGCCACGTTGGGGCGTGAGGTGCTCAAGCTACCGGTGAGGGTAGGCACTCCTGTTGATATTGAGGGCATTGCTGATGTGCTGCGGGATCCGGCGTATGCCACCAGTGTTGGCCTGCTCCTCTGGGGGGCAAGGCATGAGGGTAAGCAGAACTGGAGGTCACGGACCTTTGGCTCGGCACTGCGGCGTTTAGTATCCCAGATTAGGAGGCTGTTTGGTTAGGCAGCATTTGGGGTAAAAGATTTCTAATTAAGTAGTAGCAAAGGAGGAGGCGATGGCAAGATCAAGTTTTGTGGCTAGTCCAGCCAAGATTAAGGTTTTGGGGCTGGGTGGTGGTGGCTGTAATGCCATAACCCGTATGGTCAGGGAGGAAATCCAGGGTGTGGAATTTATCGCCATGAATACTGATGCCCAGGCTCTGGCTATTTGTGAGGCCCCCACCCGTGTTCAGCTGGGGGACAAGCTGACCAAGGGGCTAGGTGTCGGCGGCGACCATAACCTCGGTCAGCGGGCGGCTGAGGAAAGCCGTGAGGAACTCCGGGAGCTGGTTACCGGGGCTGACATGGTGTTTATCACTGCAGGTATGGGGGGTGGTACCGGTACCGGGGCAGCTCCGATCGTTGCCGAGCTGGCCAAGCAGAGCGGGGCACTCACCATTGCCGTGGTCACCAAGCCGTTTAGCTTCGAGGGCACCCACCGCTGTCAGGTGGCTGAGGAGGGTATTCAGCGCCTGTTGAGCAAGGTTGACACCCTGATTATTATCCCCAATGACCGCTTGCTGGCCCTCTGTGACCAGAAGACAGGGGTGGACAGTGCCTTCCGGCTCGCTGATGATGTCCTCCGCCACGGTGTTCAGGCGATTGCTGAGGTGATCACTACCCCGGGTGTGATCAACCTTGACTTTGCTGATGTTAAGGCAGTGATGAAGGACGCTGGTCCGGCATGGATGTCCATTGGCCGGGGCTCGGGTCAGAACCGGGCCACTGATGCTGCCAAGGAGGCTTTAGCCAGCCCCTTGCTGGATGTTTCCATTGAGGGGTCTAAGGCAGTGCTGTTTAATGTTGTTGGTGGCAGCAGTCTTACCCTGTTCGAGGTTAATCAGGCGGCCGATGTCATTAAGGCGGCGGTGGATCCTGATGCTAATATCATCTTCGGTGTGGCCCATGACCCCGCTATGGACAATGAGGTAAGGATTACCCTGATCACCACCGGCTTCACCGCCAAGCTAGCCCCGACCGGAGCTGAAGAGGAGGAGGATGAACTTGCCCGGCTGCTCCGGGGGCTGAAGAGCGAGGATGAGCTGGATATGCCGTCCTTCCTGCGCCGTCCGTTGTATAATCGCCGGCGCCAGCCAGTGCCACCAGCCGGACAGGCAATAACAACCAAGACGGCCACGCAGAACCCGCTGTTTTAACCGCTAGGGCTAGTTTAGACGATACAGGATAAATTTTTAGGTGGAGGAGGGGAATAATTAGACGGGCTAGTTGAGCCGGGTAGGTGGCTGTGTTTTCCATTGTGGTGAAGCATAAGCGGAACACGAAGGAGCGCATTGGTAGCGGCAGCAGGTTACGTGCTGGTATTTGCCCCTACTGTGGCAAGAAGGGATTTTATAATCTCCCCCCTAACTATGAGCGCTGCCAATGCTGTGGCTTGCCTCGGGTGCTTTTCCCGGGGCGGGGCGCTTGATGTCTTTTGGTTTGAGCCTAATTTAAGATTACACTAAGGCTGTAGGGTTTAAAAAACTGCTATGGCCTTTTTGTTAGGGGCATGTTTATTACCGGGGGTGTAGCCTTTGTTGACAATTCTGTCTTCAGTCAGGTATGCTATTATCGGTTAGCATTGGACCGGGGCGGGGAATCCTCTTCTGATGCAGGGAGCAGCGAGGCTATGATCGCGGTGATGCTAGATACGGAGAATGCGAGTCATTGCAGGCAAGGCAAAAGGACACCGACTTAAGTTCCCCAAGGGGACAGCTACCCGCCCGGCGACGGATCTGGTGAGAGGGGCAATTTTTTCTATCTTAGCCACCATGGCTCATGATTGGCGTGAGGTGCTTGATTTATACTCGGGGAGTGGTGCCTTGGGCATTGAGGCGCTAAGCCGGGGGGCAGGCTGGGTGGACTTTGTTGAACGTGAACCCCGATGTTGTGCTATAATTAGAGAAAACTTGGAGAAGACCAAACTGGCAGCGCAGGCTCATGTTTACTGCTGCAGTGTGGAAAAGGCGATTTCCTTTCTGAATAAGGAGTATGGGATTATCTTAATGGACCCGCCTTATTCTGATTCTTCGATAGGCGATTTACTAACCAAGCTAGCTCGCTCCCGCTTGGTTGGTAAGGGCTCCGTGGTTGTGGTGACTCACTCCCCCCGCCTGACCCTGGCTTCTGCCTACACTGAGCTGGCTCTCACTAAAGAGCACCGCCATGGTGATAGTTGCATTGCCATCTACCAGAAGGAGAACACTCATTGACTATTGCTATTTATCCGGGTACCTTTGACCCGATAACCAACGGGCATATTGATATTGCCACCCGGGCGGCTAGGCTTTTTGACAAGATAGTCATTGCCATTGCCGAAAATACCGGTAAAGAGACCTTTTTCAATCTTGACGAGCGGGTAGCCCTCGCCAAGCAGGCAGTAGCCCACCTGCCCAATATTGAGGTAACCTCTTACCGCGGGCTCACCGTTGATTTTGCCAAGAAGGTAGGGGCTGAGGTGATGGTGCGGGGGCTGCGCATGAGCGCTGATTTCGAGAGGGAATTTGAAATGGCGATGATGAACAGGAAGCTGAACCCTGATCTGGAGCTGGTTTGCTTCATGGCCAGCCAGGAGTATCAGTTCCTCAGCTCCAGTCTGCTCAAGGAGGTGGCCAGTCTTCAAGGTGACATTAGTTGTCTTGTCCCTGAGCACGTTGCTCAGGCTATCCGGTACAAAGCATTAGGTAAAGGATGGGCGGTGTAAACTAGACGCCAGTTAAAACCAATTATCTTAGGAGAGACAGGAGGTAAATTTAGATGGCATACAGGATTACCGATGAGTGTATCAGCTGTGGCGCCTGTGAGTCAGAATGCCCCAACCAGGCAATTAGTGAGGGGGAGACAAAATATATTATCGACCCCAATAGATGCACCGAGTGCGTTGGTGCTTATGAATCGTCGAAATGTGCTGAGGTTTGCCCGGTTGGTGCCTGTGAGCCGGACCCGGACCATAAGGAGAGCCGGGAGGAGCTCCTGGAGAAGTGGAAGGGGCTACACCCCGGGGAAACTCCCGCCACTACCTAGTGTTTAGTTAAGCGTTGGTTATCGTTAACGGCGTGGCTGATTTGTCGGGGGCATAAGCCGCTCATTTCCGGCATTTTCTTGGGGTTGGTCACTGGAAGAAAAAGCGGATAGTGTCAAACTCGTCGGGTAGTAGTGATAGTATCAGCGGGAATTGGTCAAGGAGGAAGGTGGCCAGCACGGAATGGGTGATCGTGTCGCCGACACCGAGGAATTTTGCCCAGATGGCCAGTAATGCCCCGCAAAATGTCGCTCCGAGCACGAGGCCCAAGATAGCCCCACCGAGGTGATCCACCCAGCCCAGCAGTATTGCCGAAGCCAGCTTGTGTAGCAGGGTAGCGGCGACCGCCGCCACTATCATGGCAGCAATCACGATGATGGCGAAGGCGACCATATTGGCCACATTGGGCTGGGGAATAAAGGTTAGCTGTTCGCTGAGGGCGGGGTGATACTGTCCGGCGAGGATAATGCCAATGATTATTCCCACCAGGGATAGTACCGCCTTGATAATCCCCATTTTGAGGCCAATCAGGGTGGGAATAATGATTAGCACCAGAATGACAATGTCCAGCCAGCTCATCGCTAAATCAGCCCTTCACCCTTGGTTTTTAGGCATTATATTAACCGTAATGCAAGGCGTCAATAGGATTGAGCCTGGCGGCTCTCATTGCTGGGTACATCCCGGAGACAAGGCCGATAAAAATCGAGACGGAAGCCGCCAGGATAACAATATCGGCGGATACCACCGTATGCAGTGTTATCCCGCCGAAGTCAATCAGGGAGATTAGGGTAGATAGCAGCCAGCCGCCAATAATGCCGATGATACCGCCGGTCAGGCTGAGGATGGATGCTTCAAACAGGAATTGAATCAGGATATCACGCCGTTTTGCCCCCACTGCCTTGCGAATGCCAATCTCGCGGGTGCGCTCGGTTACCGAGACCAGCATGATGTTCATAATCCCGATACCGCCGACCAGCAGGGAGATGCTGGCAATGGCTCCCAGCACGATGGTGAATATTCCGGTTATCTCCTGAAAGATACTCAGCACCTGCTCCTGGGTGATGATGGCGAAGTCATCCTTTTCACCCTCACCGATATGGTGGCGCTTCCTCAACAGCTCGGTAATATCCTCGGCAATTAGGTCGGCTTGGTCCATGCTGGCTACCTTAACACTGATTGACTGAACCGCTTCTTCGCCCCGCATGGTTTGTCGGGGGAAAAGCCGGGTCTGATAGGTGGTTATCGGGACCACGACCACGGCATCCATGCTGATTCCCATCATCTGCCCCCCCTTCTCCTCCAGAACCCCGACCACGGTAAAGCGGCGCCCGCTGATTTTAACCTGTTTCCCGATAGGGTCAGCATCACCGAAGAGGTCATCAACTATTTTTGTTCCCAGCACTACCACCGTTCCCTTGGTGGCTACATCACGGTCAGTAATAAACCGCCCTGAAGCCACCGGGTGATTATGGACATACTCGAATTCAGGGGTGCTCCCCTCAATCATCGCCATGGTACTCTCATCCCCGAAGGTCACCTCAACGAAGTTCTCATTTACCGGAGCCACTTCGGTTACCCCGGGCACACGGTTGAGGATGGCTTCAGCATCGTCGAGGGTGAGGCTGGGGGTGGCGGTCTGTATGGCCGCCAGGCCCCGGGCGCCGGGTGTCTGGGAGATTACATTGAGGGTATTGGTACCCAGCTCCTCGATGGTGGAGGTGATATGTTCCTCGGCCCCCCGGCCCACGGACATCAGGGTGATTACCGCCCCCACTCCAATGATAACGCCAAGCATGGTTAACCCGGAGCGCAGCTTATTAGCAAACAGCGATGTTAGTGCCAGGATCAGGGAATCAACCAGTTTCATGGCTAATCCTCTAACCGTTGGAGATTAGTCCCTTTTTTCGGGTTCATTCTTCTCATCGCTAGTAATCTGTCCATCCATCAGGCGGATAATCCGCTTGGTCCTCGAGGCGACATCGGGCTCATGGGTTACGATGACGATGGTAATGCCCTCCCTGTTTAACCGGCAGAAGAGGGAGATGATTTCCTCAGTGGCTTTAGTGTCCAGGTTGCCGGTGGGCTCATCAGCTAAGATAAGGGAAGGATTATTTACCAGTGCCCGGGCAATTGCCACCCGCTGTTGCTGACCGCCGGATAGCTCAGTTGGTTTGTGGTTAGCCCGGTCGCCCAATCCTACCCGTTCCAGTGCTTCCAGGGCCAGCTTGCGCCGGTGACGGCGGTTGCTGTAGATGAGGGGCAGCTCAACGTTGGACAGGGCGGTGGCCCGGGGCAGCAGGTTATATTCCTGAAAGACAAAGCCAAAGGTCTTATTTCGCAGCTCCGCCAGCTGGTTATCATTGAGTTGGCTGATATCAGTGCCGTTGAGGAAGTATTTACCGGTAGTCGGTTTATCCAGGCAGCCGATAATATTCATCAGGGTGGATTTACCCGAGCCGGAAGCACCGATGATGGCGATCATCTCACCTTGGTCAATGGAGAGGGTTACCCCTCTCAGGGCGTGAACGGCTACCTTGCCCATCAGGTAGGTCTTGGTTATATTTTCCATCTTAATCATGCTCATTGCTTCTTGGTGGGATTAAAAACCAAACATGCCTCCCTCAGGGGAACGGCTCTTCGCTTCAATGGCTACTGTCTCCCCCTCGGTAAGCCCCTGGACAATTTCGGTCATTATGCCATCACTGATGCCGGTAACCACGGGCCTTTCCTGGATTTGCCCGTTGAGGATGACCTTAACCCAGGTGTTTCCCTGTTCATCTGTTTCAATGGCTCGGCTGGGCACCAGGAGGGCATCGCTGCGTTCATCGATGATGATATCGGCGGAGGCGCTCATGCCCACTCTGATGCCGGAATTCGGGGGAACGTCAAGGCTTATTTTGACCTTATACAGAACCACCCCACCAACCTCGGTCGGTACCGGGTAAATAGCGGTAACCTTCCCGTCAAACTCGGTGTCGGGCAGGGCATCCAGGGTGATCCGGGCTTTCTGGTTCAACCTTACTTGGGGGATGTCAATTTCGTCCAGTTCCACCACCAGTTCCATGGTGCTGGGGTCAACCAGGTGGATAATCGTCTGGGGGGCCATTGTTGGTGATGGCACCATGTCCCCCTCCTTAGCCCCAACCCTGGCGACAACTCCGGCAAACGGGGCGGTTATTGTTGCCTCTTCCAGCTGGTCTTTAGCTATAGCTAGCTCATTTTCCGCTCTAGCCAGGTTGATCTTGTTGTTTTCTAGGTTGGTCTTGGCAATTTCCAGGTTATTTTTGGCGTTCTCTAGGTTATTCTCAGCTACCGCCACATTATTTTTAAGATTCTCCAGGTCATTTTGGGCTTTGTTTAGGGCGACCTGGGCTTTATCCACCTGTAGCTGGGCGGCTCTCAGTGTCCAGTAAGCAATATGGGTGGGCTGCTTTCCTTCACCCAGTCCGAAGGCCAGCTTGTTCTCGGCGGCGGATAGGCTGTCCTGGGCGGCATTCAGCCGGTTGGTTACTTCACTTAGGGAGTACGGTTCACCTTTACTGGCTTTCCTGAGTTCTTCCTGGGCTTCCTTTATTTTCTGCCGGGCAATGCGGACAGCCTCCAGGGAATCAGGGAGGGCAAATTGGAAGGTGGTGAACGGATAGGGAGCGGTTAGCTGATAGTAGTTGTTTCGGGC
Source organism: uncultured Dehalococcoidaceae bacterium (assembly GCA_964489415.1). Taxonomy (GTDB): domain Bacteria; phylum Chloroflexota; class Dehalococcoidia; order Dehalococcoidales; family RBG-16-60-22; genus CAZAYK01. The sequence goes on from CAZAYK010000052.1 coordinate 7,533, forward strand.
CATTTCTAGGTCAATTTCAGCGGCTGTTACGGCTAGCTCTCCGGTGGCTACGGCGAGCTTGGCGGCTTTTACCGACTGCTCCCGTGCCGCTACGGTTAACTCAGCGGCGCGTACTGACTGTTCCGAGGTCTTAACCGCTTGCTTCGCGGCGGCCACGGCTTGCTCAGCGGTGCGGACCGCCTGTTCCAGAGAGGTGGTGTCCAGGCTGGCCAATACCTGCCCCTTAGTTACCCGGTCACCTTCGGCAACATATATCTTATCAACAGTGCCGCCACTGCCAAAGGTTAGTCTGGCTTGGCGTGATGCTTCCAGGCTGCCGCTGCCGGTAACGCTGACGGTGAAATCTGCCCGTTCCACCTTAACCTGTTGTAGTTCGGTCTTCCCTTGGTCAGTGCCACCCGGGGGGTGGCAGGCGGTGGCAGCCAGGGTGAGACTGAGCACTAGAATACCGGTAATAATCACCCGTCTTTTCATTTACAGTCCTCCCTGTTTAAGCGGTATGTTATTATCTATGGGTAGTTCCCCT
>CAZAYK010000053.1:0-8055 GCA_964489415.1 uncultured Dehalococcoidaceae bacterium
ATCGGCTCCAGCATTTCTTGGAGGCTGGTGATTAGCTCCAGTAGCTTGCGGCCGCTCTCGGTTACCTGATAGGTTACTGATGGGTTGCCCACCTGGACCTTGTCAATAAATCCCTGACTCATCAGGAAGCTAAGGTATTTCTGTATCTGGCTATAGCTTAGGTTGGCATTATACATGATTTTGGTCTTGCCAGCACCACCCTCACCCACCTTGAGCATGTCAGCAATTATCTCGATGTTGGAGCGCCGCTGACTAACCATCATCCACGCGTCTCTCCACTACTTATTAGCTAGGAATATTGTAATGCTCAGGGGGGGTGCTGTCAACAAGTTGGCGGGGGGTTTTTTGACATATGGCGAAGAATTATATGGGGGAAGGCTAGAGGAGGCTGAGATACCAGTTAAGGATGGCGCCTCCGCAGAAAAGGGTAATTATGGCGCCGGGGGCGAGAAAGGCACCGTAAGGGATGACATCCTTGCGCCCTTTTCTTTTCGATAGGAGCAGGATAATGGCCGCCAGTCCGCCGATGACTATCCCGATAAACAGGGCAATAATTGCCAGCGGGAAGCCTAAGGTCAGACCGATCAGCCCGGCTAGCTTAACATCCCCCCACCCCATTCCCCCGGGGTAGATAAGAATCGGGATGAGGAAGAGAATGAAACCGGCCCCACCACCAATAAGGCTATTGATAATTCCGCTTATACCCTCAGCAACTATTGGCCAGGGTAGTGAGATGTGGATAACTCCCGGGGGCGGGTGAAAGAAGCTGATAATCAGCGCGGCTACTGCGGCGGGGTAGGTTATTTTGTTGAGGATGAGCTGGTGTTCCCAGTCAATGAACAGGATAACCATGAAGAGGTAGCTATAAATAGCGATAACGGCAAAATCAACGCTGAGGCCATGGTACCAGTAGCTAACAGCCAGCAGGAGGCCACCAATAATCTCCACCCACAGGGGGCGGAGGGGGATGCGTGCCTGGCAGTAGCGGCAGCGGCCTCGCAACCATATATAGCTGAGCACCGGTATCAGGTCAGGGACCGACAGGGGATGATGGCAGCTATCACAATGCGATGGCGGTGACACCAGCGATTTCCCCACCGGCAGGCGGTCAATACAGACATTGAGGAAGCTGCCAATAGCCAGGCCCAACAGGGCAAAAACAATGGTGAGGGTGGTTTCCATTTGGCTATATTTTGCCTGCTTGGCTGCGCTGAGTCAACCGGAGCAACTTGGGGTTTGCCGCCGAGTTGTCCCGCAATTTACCGCCCGCTAAAATTTACGCTTCCATGCCGGCAAAGGCGATATAGGACTTTATTACTACGGGGGGATGTGACTAATAACTCATTGAAATCAAGCCTGGTTGTGCTACCCTGTATACAGGGCAATAATTCCGAGAAGAAAAAGGGAGGTGCGCTGTGAGAAAACTATTAAAGAAGTTTCGCTATGGCGAGAAGGGGTTCACCTTGGTTGAGCTTTTAGTGGTCGTGGCGATCCTGGGCGTGCTGGCGGCGGTGGCTGTCCCCAATGTCGGTAAGTTCATCGGCAAGGGTAAGACTGAATCCTATGAGACGGAGCTGCATAACATCCAGACGGCAACCATGGCCATGCTAGCCGATAGCACGGCGGGACAGCTGGATTCAGCCCAGAGCGGTATTAGTGACATGGATCTGGTAACCTCGGACAATGGGACCCTGGTGTTGAGCTCCTATCTGACCGGGCTGAATGCTGATGGTACGGTGAAATCAGGCTGTACCTATGATTTCTCCATCGATGGCAGCGTGGTTCAGGCATCAACACCTTAAGCTATAGCTTTAGTTAGGGAAAGGGAAAGAGAGCCTGCCGGCACAGCCGGCAGGCTCTCTCTTTGCCGGAGGGATTGAATTTGGCTAAGCCGGATTCTGGGTGGAGGCATCCGGGGTGATTGGTGATGCCTCGGTGCTGCCGATAAGCTTGGCTACCTCATCCCGGTTATTGCAGAAGGAGAACAGGCTGCCCCGACTGATTATGCCATCCCGATATAGATTGACCAGTGCCTGATCGAGGAGCATCATTCCCAGATGCGTGTTCATCCGAATTGTGTTGGGTAGCTGGTAAATCTTACCATCTCGGATGAGGTTTCTTACCGCTGAGTTAGCCAGCATAACCTCCACCGCAGCCACCCTTCCGGAGCCGTCAGCTTTAGGGACCAGCACCTGGGAGAGCACCCCGATAAGCAGTGAGGCGAGCTGCGATTGGGCGAGGTGGCGCTCATGGGGAGGGAAAAGGTCAACTATCCGTTCAATCGCCTGGGAGGCACTGGGGGCATGACCGGTGGTTAACACCAGGTGACCGGTTTCGGCTACGGTGAGGGCTGCCGCGGCGGTTTCTAAATCCCGCATCTCACCCACCAGGATCACATCCGGGTCTTGTCTGAGTACATGCTTTAATGCTGCGGCAAAGGAGAGGGTGTCACTACCCAGTTCCCGCTGGGTTATCATGCAGTTTTGGTTGGTGTAAACATATTCAACGGGGTCTTCAATGGTTACCACGCGGCGGCTCTCGGTGTGGTTTAGGTGGTTGATCATGGCAGCCAGTGTGGTGGATTTGCCGCTGCCGGTAGGGCCGCTGACCACCACCAGCCCGCGGCGTTTCCTGACCAGCTCCCGGCAGGCTTCAGGTAGCCCCAGTTCCTCAATAGTGGGGATCACTGGGGGCAGCAGGCGGATAACCAGGCTGACCGTGCCTCGCTGCTTGGCGGCGTTGCAGCGAACCCGGCCGATATCGGGGACATTATAGCCAAAGTCCAGCTCGAGGCGTTGGTGAAATTCTGCCCGTTGTCCCTCTGAGGTTATCTGGTGGAAGGCCTGCTCCGTATCGCTGGGGGTTAGCGGTGGCATTGCCGTCACCGGTTCCAGTAGCCCATTGATGCGGAGTAGCGGGGGGCTACCCACTGCCAGGTGTAGGTCGGAGGCACCATTGGCTTTGGCTTGTTGCAGCAAGGAAAAGATGTCCACTAGTCCTTTCCTCCGGTTTTGAGAATCAGGGTAAAGTCCAGTGCTTGGTTTTGGGTAACTACAGCTTCTATTTCTTCACCGCTGCCTTCGCCACCATCACCCTCTTCCTCAATCTCGCCACCCTGGGTGTCATCACTATTAATTCTTCTGATGTTGGCGATGGTAACCTCGGTGAACCGGCCGCTTTTGTTGAGGGCTCGGGCATAGGCCAGGATGTCCTCCTCATTGGTTGCCCAGCCGTTAATGGTTAGCTGACTCTGGGCATGGCTGATTCGGGTCAGGTTGATACTGCCCACCAGGCTGCCGGTGGTTGCTTGTAGGTCGCCGTTAATGATGCTGCCGCTTTGGTCAAGGATAGCCAGTGCCTGGCTAAGGTTATTAAGGGCGGTTTCTGCTTCAGCAATTTTCCCCTCTAGTTCCGCAATTTCCGCTTTCAGTTCCTTTTTCTTAGCCAGTTTCTGCTCCAGTATATGGGTGGTGTTGTCCAGCTGGTTTTGCCGGGCGGCAATATCGGCCGAAGTCATCTGGATAACCAGGGTGCCCCCCACAATCAGGCTGATAACCGCGGCGGCACTGGGCACGGCCAGAATTCGGGAGAGGGAAATTGGTTTGGGGCGGTAGGGGGTGGGCAGGGCGTTGACATTAGCCAGTGAGGATCTGGCTTCTTTGTCCACTTCTTTGAGGGCGAGGCCGACGTTAACCAGGTAGCGGGTTTGGTCTAGGTTCTTGGGGTTTTTCAGTGGTGATGCCAGCGGCGACACCGGATACCCTAGGTCATGGGACAGGGACTTGGCCATATTGGGCTTCTCCGCCAGCTCCCCGGCGACGAATAGGGGCGTGTCTGGGGCAAGCGGTGCTTGCGGGTTATTGGAATTGTAGAATTCGATGGTTCGGCAGAGGTCTTCCCTTATCGTGGCTAGCTTCTCTTTTTGGGACCGTGTCTCACTGGGGAAGGGAATGGTGCGAACTGGCTGGGGAATGCCATTGGCCATGATGACGATATCAAATTCAGTGGGCTGAACGTCAATGATGATGGCGGTAGCTTCCCTGACTATCCTGGCCAGGGCGAGGGGTTTAATATCCATCAGGTATGGCTTGATGCCTGCCTGGTGCAGTATCTGGAGCAGGTTATCCGCGGTGGGGCGGGGTATCGCCACGAGGAAGACCTGTAGTTTCCCCTCAGGGGTGGGGGTGGTCTGCCAGGAGAGGTATAGCTGCTCGGGAGGCACCGGCAACACCCGTTTCGCTTCTCGGGTTACTGCCTCAGCCAGCATTGCCCTGGGTAACTGGGGTAGGGTAATCGGCCGGGTGAGGCAGTTGCGGCCGCTTATGCCCAAGATAACCTTCTTTGCCTTCACCTTGTTGGTTTTGAGGAGGTGCTTGATCCTGGTGGCAAGCTCGGTCTCCTTGATGTCAGCACTGACTTTGGCTGAGCTTAGCGGCAGCGGCATTTCGGCTAATTTGCTTATTCGCCTCCCCTTGCTCACCATCAGGCGGAGACTGGTGTCATCAATGTATAGGGTAACAATTTTTTTCGCCACCGTTATCCCTCTGGGTGAGAATAAACCACCATCCGGATATTGGCTGAGGCGCTCTCTTCTGCCTCCTGGGGAATGTCAATATCGGCTGATTTGACCGTTCCGGTGGTGAAGCCGTTATTTAGCTTGATGATGAAGTTGATTAAATCAGTCACTTCTCCGTTGACCCTTACCGTGAGGGTTAGGACAGAGCAGTTAATGTTTCCCAGTTGGTCGCTGCTCATGTCGGAGGAGGATATATCGGTTACGGTCACCTGGCATGCCTCAGCAATGTTAAATATGGTGTCAGTTTCCTGAATACTGCTGATAGGATGGCGCATCTTATCCTGAACCGTTTCCAGTTGTGACCGTATTTGGGCAAGCTGCTTCTCCGTTTCCATCTTTTGGAGGGTAAGCTGCCTGAGTTCAAGCTTGGTTAGTCTTCGCTGGGCAATAGCCAGGTTGTCATCTAGCCGGGCCTGCTCTTGGAGTTGCTGGGCATGGGCAATGCCTAGGCTGGCGAAGGCAACAACAAAGACACCAGCGGTGAGAATTAACCAGCTTGTTCTGCTTAGCTTCATGGGCAATCCTCCCGGCTAGAATGCCTGCCCGTAGATGGAATACATGGCGCTGACCAGTGACAGGGCGATCAGCCCGACCACCGCGGCGATAATCAGCGTCATCATCGGCTGAATCAGCCCGATAAGGGAGCGAGTCCGGTCGGCGGCTTCAGCTTCATAGCTTTGGGCCACCGCGATTAGGGAGGTGTCTAGGTTGCCCGTTTCCTCACCAACCTTAACCATCTGCACCATCATGGGTAGAAAGAGTTCATTCTTGGCCATCGGCTGGGATAAGCCTTCCCCGTTGAGCATGTCCTGCTGGACATCAGCCAGTGCCTGGGCTATCACCTTATTACCGCTGCTCTGGATAACCAGGGGCATAATTTCGGTCAGGGGCAGACCGGCACGGAAGAGCAGGGCGATGTTTCGGCAGCAGCGGGCGAGTTCATTGAGGTGGTTTACCCGCCCCAGCAGGGGCAGGCTGATGAGCAGCTTATGCCACTTATATTTCCCTTCCGGGGTCTTGATGTAGGCCAGGGCAATGCCGGTGATAATGCCTAGGGCGAGGATAATATACAGGCCGTGGCTGCGTAAGCTATTGGCGATGTCAATAATCGCCCTGGTTAGTGCCGGTAACTGGGCACCGAGGGAGTCATACAGGCTGCTGAAGGCGGGCAACACAAACGTAACCAGTACCCCCACCACGATAACCGTCACTACAGCGGCAATGACGGGATACATCAGCGCACTCTTAATGCTTTTGGTGGCATTGGTTTCCTTCTCAATATAATCAGCTACCTGGCGTAGCATTATCTCCAGGCTACCCGTCTGTTCCCCGACACTCAACGAACGGCAGTAAAGAGGGGGGAAGACCACGGGGTGTTTGCTCAGTGCTGAGGACAGCTGGTTGCCGCTACGCAGGTCAGCGATAACCTCACCGGTGACCTTCTTCAAAAGGCGGTTGGACATCTGGCCCTGCAACAATTCCAGGGAGGTAACAATGTTGATGCCCGATTCGAGGAGTAAGGCGAGCTGGCGGTAGAAGAGGATTATTTCACTGGGTTTTACCCGGAAGAAATGCCGGGACAGCCGGTCGGCACTGAAGAAGGGGACAAATGGTTTCAGGTTGATCAGCCGGTAGCCAGCATAGCTCAGTAGCTCAGCGGCGGCTTCTTCACCGGGAGCCGATAGCTTACCTTTAACTATTTCTCCCTGTTCATTGTAGGCGACATACTGATAAACCATCCGCCCTCTCCACGGGTGGGGGCTAATCTACCGTATAGGCATTACGCAGCACCTCGGACGGGGTGGTAATTTCCTCTTTTACCTTGGTCATGCCATCCTTCATCAGGGTTATCAGCCCCTCTTTGCGTGCCTGCTCTCTCAACTCGGTGGCGTTAGCTCCCTTGACCAGCAGGGCCCTGAGCTCATCACTGACCTGCAGGATTTCAAAAATCCCGGTTCTGCCTTTATAGCCGGTATTGGCACATGATTTGCAGCCACCACCATAGACAAATTCACTTCGCTCCTCACCCATTTGCTGGGTATAGGTTAGCTGCTCTACCAGGGGGGCCTTAACCAGGCGGGCGCAGTTGGGGCAGATGGTGCGGACCATTCGCTGCGCCACCACCCCGATGAGGGCTGAGGATACCAGAAACGGCTCAACCCCTAAATCAATGAGGCGCAGCACCACCCCGATGGCGTCATTGGCGTGGATGGATGATAGCACCAGGTGACCGGTGAGGGCGGACTGGATGGCAATGTTGGCCGTTTCGCTGTCCCGTATCTCACCAACTAATATCACATCGGGGTCGAGGCGGAGTATTGAGCGGAGACCACTGGCAAAGGTAATGCCCGCCCGGGGATTAACCTGAATCTGATTGATATTCTTGAACCGATACTCCACCGGGTCTTCAATGGTGATGATATTCCGGCCGACTCGGTCAAGGCGATTAATCGAAGCATAGAGGGTGGTGGTCTTGCCGGCGCCGGTGGGGCCACTGACCAGAATGATGCCATAGGGGACTTTGAGCATCTTTTCGTACTTTGCCAAGCTCTCGGGGAGGAAGCCAAGCTGAGACAGGTCCAGCATCGCCCGGGATTTATCGAGAAGGCGTAGTGCCGCCATCTCGCCGTGAACGGTGGCGATGGTTCCCACCCGGATATCAATGAGGCGCCCCTTGGCTTTAACCGAGAACTGACCATCTTGGGGACGATGGTGGTCAGCAATATTCATATTAGCCAGGATTTTGATGCGGGAGATGAGCGGGGTGGCTGTCGCTAGGGGCAGGGAAAACATATCCTGAAGGGTACCGTCAATGCGATAGCGCACCCGCAGTTTATCCTCTTCCGGCTGGAGGTGAATATCGGACGCCCGGGCTTTTACCGCTTCGTCAATGATGAGGGTGAGTGCCTGAGCGATGGGGGCATCAGTGGCGGTATCCAGATTGACTTGTTCGGCACCCTTCTCATCCGGTAGTGAAATGCTGGAAATCTGCTTCTCTATTTCATCATAGGCTTTATAGTTAAAGTCGATGGCTTCTTGGATTTCCTCGGCAGTGGCGGGCTCGGGTTCAATGCGCATCTGGCTCTGGCTGGCTAAAGCCTCAAGGGCGAGGATATCTGAGGGGTTTGCCATGACTACCCGCAGGGCATTACCCTCGATGGCGATGGGTATCGCCGAGTACTTTCTCGCCATTGACTCGGGAATTAGCTGCAGTGCCTCGGGCTGGGGTAAATGCTTCCAAAGAATGCTGTGAGTCTTTTCCGTTCGTATTTTAGCCATGGTTAACCCTTTCACCCTCTCCGGTGAACATTCCCAGATTCATCTTATTAGCCCATTTGGGGGATGACAATAGCTCTTTGGTCATAGGAATTATGGGTAATTAGGGGCATATCGGCTAACTAACTAGGGGTTACTGGGCCAGCCGGCTGGGGTCAATCTGGGGCAGTTAGCTCGGCGAGGCGGTCAAGCACGGCTTTGAG
>CAZAYK010000054.1:0-7989 GCA_964489415.1 uncultured Dehalococcoidaceae bacterium
CCTTAAACCCGCGGGGATATATGTAGTATAATATATTTAGATGGAAGCCCGGGGAGGAACCAAAATGGGTGACATTAAAAGTGCCCGTGAGATAGCTATGGAAAAGGCAGCCAAGCTAGGCGAAGCCACTGAGGAGGAGCGCCTGAAATGGAAATATGTCCCCGAGGGAGAGAAACTGGCAGCCAAATACACCCGGGGGGACTGCGATCTGGTTGCTGAGCTGAGCCGCTATGATGACCAGGCAAGGGGTTATGTCATTGCCGGGGTTCAAGACATACTAATCAGAAACATTGATCTACCCAAGAACGACCATATCAAACGGATTAACAAGAGGGCCATGGAGGGGCTGAAGGCACTGAAGAATGACAAAGCCGCCGTGGAAAATGTGTTCAGCAAGATAAGACGCGTTTTTGACCATTACACTGGGCAGGGTGACCAGCAGAGACGGCAAGCCTATGAATCACTAAAGGCTGATTTCACCGCCCGGCTACAGCAGGCATTACAACAGCAATTAGGCGTTCCTGCCCAGGTCAACCTAGATGTGGAAAGCCAGCCCCAATTTCAGGAAGAGTGGCAGAGGGTAAAAAACCAGTTAGATAACCAGTATCTAACCCTGCTGAACGAGTATAAACAGGAACTGGCAAAGATACCTTAAGATTAAAAATTTTTTGCGGGCAGGGGAAGGGGATACCAGTGAGCAGCTATGACGACAGAATTGAATATGCGGCGAGGCATACCGAGATATTACGACCACCAAAGCAGACCCTGTCCACCTTCGGGACAACCAACGTCTACTACTACCTGGTCACCGAACCGGCTTACTCAGAGGTGTTCGGTGAGGGTGGCAATGAGACGGTAATTAGGGAAGGCCGGGTAATCGCCGAGAGGCCGCGGATTGTAACCCCCTATTACCTCTCCCGCCTGGAAGGGTTCAGCCCGGAGGCAAAGAGGTACTTTGCGAGGCTCATTGAGACGCATGGGCCTAATGCCCCCGGTCTTTTCTACACCTACCGGAATGAACCCAAGGGGCTTAACATAGTCTCCGATAGCCTAATGACCGTGGTCAACCGGCTGAATGAGGAGATTGACCGGCGCGGTGACCCGCTCGCCTCAATAATCAAAGGCGAAGATGAACTCTGGGACGTGTCATTGATGAAATTCATCTATGAAATAACCCGGAGCTCCCTGCACACCAACCTGATACAAATGGGGACCAGAGGGCTGCTCCACATAGATTCCAGCGGGGTCCCGGCTGATGCCAGGCTCAGAATTGAGGAGCTCTTTCAGCAGGTAATGAAGGGAGAACGCGAACCGCAAGAGCTGAAAATGGAGCTCGACCACTGGAATGTATTTGAGGAGTATGAGGATAGATTCCTCTCCATTTTCCGAAGGAGGCGATAGGTTCGGTTACGATGCATGACAATCTGGAAAGGGTGGGCACCTATGCCACCCCTCAATCGGCGTTAATAAAAAGTGTTGCTGAACTCAGCGAGCTGAACAGGCTGGGCCTTAAGATTGCCTACCTCGGTGTTGAGAGCGGCGATGAGGAGGTGCTGAGACGGGTAAACAAGGGGGCCACCTATGCCCAGATAGTTGATGCTGGCCGAAGGTTAAAGGAGGCAGGGATTACCACCTCGGTCACGGTGATACTGGGGCTGGGGGGTGTTGAGGGCAGCGAGCGGCATGCCCGCGCCACGGGACGGATACTCACTGAGATTGACCCCGACTTTGTTGGTGCCCTGACCCTAATCCTTGTTCCCGGAACACCGCTGTATCAAGACTGGCAGGAGGGCAGGTTTTCCCCAATCCCGCCACTGCAATCATTAGCCGAGCTAAAGACCATAATTGAGAACTCAGATTTTACCCGCTGTTTCTTCACCGCCAACCATGCTTCCAACTACCTGCCGGTAAAGGCACGGCTACCGGAGCAAAAGGGCGAGGTACTAGCCCTCCTTAATGATATCTTAACCAGGAAAGACTCATCACAGCTCCGCCCGGAGTTTCTCCGGGCGCTATGATATCCCCGCCTTGGCCGGAAAGGACTCTACCGATGAAAATCACGCTAATCGAAGCTCGAGACCTCTCCGAAGCCTGGTTTCTCTGCCTGGGCAAAACCCTGACCGAGGGCTACGAGTATCATATTGACCGCGGGAGCTATGCCGGTCAGCGGCGCAAGGAGCTGGACTTTGTCGTTGTCCAGGTGAGGCATCCGGGGACAAGGCCATTAGTGCCCGATGTCCCCCAGGGAGTGCCACCACCCAGCACCATGGAATATGTTGAGAGCTACCTCCCGTACCTGATGACGGCGCACAAGGGGGAGGGGGAGCAATATACCTACGGCCAGTATTTGGAGAACCAGATAGCCGAGGTAATCAGGATGTACCGTGAGGACGGCCACAATACTAACCAGGCGTTTATGGCAGTGGGAGATAGCCACTCCATCTATCTTGCTGACCCTCCCTGCTTAAGGGCAATCGACACCAGAATTCGTGATGGCAAACTCCATTTTATTGTCTACTTTCGTTCCTGGGATTTGTGGGCTGGCTTCCCATCCAATCTGGCGGCAATTCAGCTCTTAAAGGAATACATGGCGGGGGAGATAGGGGTTGACGATGGTGAGATAATTGCCTCAAGCAAGGGCTTACATCTCTATGAATATGCCTGGGAACTTGCCAAGGCTGTGGTCAGAATGGACTAAATGGCTGCGGTTAGCCCCTAATCTTCACGTGCAAATAGAGGTTGCCAGCCTTGCCCCCGGCCGTCTTACCCATCCCTTTGAGCCTGATCTTCGTTCCTGGCTTGACTCCGGCGGGGATCCTAACCACCAGCCTCTTTACCTGCCCATCCCGCTTATAGGTAACCAGTTTTTCCCCGCCAGCGGCGGCTTCCGATGGAGATAGCTCAAAAGTAACATGATGGTCAAGGTCCGCAGTGGCTGAGGAACCAACCGGGAAGCCAAATAGCGTCTTGAGGACAAACCTGCCAATCTTAGTCGCTATCTTGATAAGCCACCGCTCAATCAACCCCGGCCGGTAACGAGACGGATAGCGATAATCCTGCCGGGCAGCCCAGCCACTAGCCCCGGGATAGGTAAATACCTGAAAGATGAAGCCATTACCGGAGAAAAAGGTGCGGTTAAGGAAATCTGGGTCAAACCTGAGCCCCGCCTGGGCAAACATCCGGTTTAATTCATCCATCATAGCCCGATTGGAGAAAATATCCCGGAAGATATCCTGCTGGGAGTAGCTGAAGCCACCATAGCCACGGTCATAACCCGCCCCGGCCAACTGCCCCTTCCGGGCCAAGTCATACTGACGCCGTTTCTCCTCATCCCCGAGCACACCATAGGCCTCATTTATCTCCTTGAATCTCTCCTCGGCTTGCTTCTCCCTGCCGGGATTGGTGTCCGGGTGATACTTAAAGGCAAGCCTCCGAAAGGCCCGCTTGATATCCTCCGGGCGGGCATTCTCAGGAACGCCCAGAATCTGGTAATAGTCTTTCATCAGCACCCCGTTATCATTTTACAACTGATGACAGCAGCATTATTATTATAACATTGAACAGGGAATATCGGAAAAGAGACTGAGTTGAACCGGCTCCAGGTAACAGGGTTAGTTGTGATGGCAGTTCTCTTATTTGGTGGTTTGTTTGGTGGCGGCTGCACCCCGGACCGGAGCTTTAGCAAGCGCCTGAATGCCATTACCAAACCGTACCGCTTTAATTTCATCAACTGGGAATTTTACGCCCTAAAAGCGGTTTTAGACAGGAAGGAAGCCACCGATGATGACGTTACTAAGGTCTCCCAGTATTTTGATGCGGTGAAGCGGATTAACCACCTGAAAGCGGAAATAGCGGCGATCAAAGCGGGTAACCGGCCGGGGGAGCTTGCCCCTCTTGAAGCTGAACTGGCCCGGCTGCAACAGCAAGCCGGCTCGCTGGAGAGCACCGTAGAGGTCACCCTAGAGCGGCAGATCCGAGACACCCTCGCTGAGCAGGGTATCTTTAACCCGATAGATAAATACCTCAGGTTAAGGCTCATCTTCCCACCCCCCAGTTTCCTCATTGATGACCCCCCGCATATGCTGGTGGTTTCCCCCCGGGACCGGATAGACATTATCCGCGAAATCATGCTCCGGCAGGACCTCAGCGTTGAGGAAATGGAGAGCATTGAGGCAAGGGTTGACAAATTTAATGTGTCGTCACTGGTGGTAGAACTCGGCGGCCTGGCCACCTTCCCCAGCTTTGTTACCAATAAGGGCGAACTTAGGTTTACCCTTGATACCGCCGGTGAGGAGTGGGTACATAAGTATCTGCTGTTCAAGCCACTGGGCTTTAAATACCTGCTTGAGAAGCTCGGCATCACCCATGACTATGACATTGTCACCATCAACGAGACGGTGGCCAGCATGGTGGGTAAAGAAATTGGCGGTATTGTCTATCAAAAATACTATGACGATAGCGGCACCGAGCCGGAACCGAAAGAGACCGGGTTTGACTTTAACCGCGAGATGAGGGAAATCAGAAGAGCGGTGGATGAATACCTGGCACGGGGAGAGATTGAGCAGGCTGAGGAATTCATGGAGCAAAAGCGGCAGTATCTGGCGGCAAATGGCTATTACCTCAGGAAATTGAATCAGGCCTATTTTGCCTTCCACGGAGCCTACGCCGATAGCCCAACCTCCATCAGCCCCATCGGCGCCGAGCTAAAGCAGCTGAGAAGCCAGAGCAAGTCCCTGAAGGAATTCCTCGACACGGTAGCCTCGGTGACCAGCCGGCGGGATCTGATGGAGACCGCATCAAAAGAGGCTACCCCACCTGGCTAACCCTGTTCAGAATGCTGCCTTCAGTCTCTCATAGGTTTCGGCAAGGGCTTCCGGTATTACCCTCACCTCGGAGAGCACGGGCATGAAGTTAGTATCGCCCTGCCACCGCGGCACAATGTGAGTATGAAAATGCCCCACAATGCCGGCACCGGCCACCCCGCCGATATTGGCCCCGATGTTAAAACCCCCGGGAGAAAATTCCTGCTTCAGCACCCGGATAGCCTGGCTGACAATCTCAAAGTGCTCGCCCCGCTCCTCCTCGGTTAGCTCTTCCAAGCTGGCTACATGCCGGTAAGGGGCAACCATCAGGTGACCCGGGTTGTAGGGATAGCTATTTAAAATAACAAAGTTTTCCTTCCCCCGGTAGAGGATGTAGTTGCTGGCATCATTGTCTTCCCCGGGCTTCTCACAGAGAATGCATCCCGCGGGTTTCTCCTGACGGATATACTGTATGCGCCAGGGAGCCCAGATTTGCTGCATGTCACCCCCCTCAGTAGTCCTCTCTGCCCATTTTAAAGAGCTCCCGGCCAAAGGTCAAACCGACCACCAGCCCTAACCTTTTCCCCCAGTTTTATGGTAAAATAAATAAAATCTATACTTGCCCTAAGGAAACGCTGATGAGCGATAAATCACTTAGTGACCTGAAGACCTTCATTGAAAATATCAATAAGAAGGACAACAAGCACAATGGTACCAAAGTCCGCTTCAGCTTTGTGAAGCGGAAAAGGAAGTAAAGCTAACCAGAATACCCCCTATCCTTGAGCAGCCGCAAACGGGTTGCCTCCCCGTTGGAAATCAGGCAGGTAGCTCGCCGAGGCCCCCAATTCCTGCAACCAGCCGTTCACCATGCCCAGTTTACCAGCAAGCCGGACAACCTCGTCATACTCCCCCTGGGTAATTCCCCGCGAAAGAAGCGGGTACTGATAAGCCCGGTGGCTAGGGTGATACTGGGCCATAATGCTGACGGTTACTTCCGGCGAAATCTCCCGAGCCAGCCAGGTAAGCGAATCCCGGCTGCCGGCCAACCGGTTGGGGAGAATCAGGTGGCGGACAATTAGCCCCCTTTGGGCGAGGCCATCATCATCAACCACTAAATTGCCCACCTGCCGATACATCTCCTTAATCGCCGCCCGAGCCCTGTCCACATAATCCGGCACCTGGGATAATCTCCTGCCCCATCTATTGGAGGCATAGCGTAAATCGGCCAGGTAAATGCTTATGATGCCATCAAGCTCACCCAATGTTTGGAGCGAGTCATAACTACTGGTGTTATACACCAGCGGCAGCCGTAACCCCATGGGCACTGCCTCCACCACCGCCCGCACCACCTGGGGCACAAAATGTGACGGGGAAACCAGGTTGATATTGTGACACCCCAATTCATCCTGAAGATAGACCATCTGCTTGGCCAGGGTAGTAGTGTCGATTTCATTATGCTGCTGCGCCGGATAGTCCTGACTTATCTGATAGTTCTGACAATAGACACAGCGCAGATTACAGTTGCCGAAGAAGACTGTCCCTGACCCCCGGCTGCCCGAGAGGACCGGCTCCTCACCATGGTGAGCACAAAAAGAAGCCACTATCGGCCGGCGAGCCGAATGGCAAAATCCCCGCTCACCGGCCAGACGGTTCACCCCGCATTCTCGGGGGCAGATATCACAGGAACGCAGCCTTGCCTCCAGCCGCTCAGCCCGGCGTGCCAGTTCACCGGACTGATACAAGCGAATATAGGTTGGCTCATCAATCCTTATCCCGGAGACCACGGCTTTTCCTTTCGCTTCACCTTCAGGTTAAGCCCGTTTACTGCCAAGATTTCCACGCTCTCCCCTACGGCTACCTGTCCATCAACTGACCTTGCCCTCCAGTATTCGCCCGCCACGCGGACAACCCCCACCGGGGTCAGTGGCTTGGTGACTTCACCCTCAAGGCCTATCATTTTTTGGCATATTAGCTGCCTTATAATATTATGTCAACTACCCCCGGCCAACCCCCCGGCTACAGAGGAGCTGGTCACCCGGAACGCAGCTTGGTCAGCGCTGCCTCAATTCGCCGCAGACAGCGCTCCCTGCCCAGCACCGCCATCGTCTGGAACAAGGGAGGGGCTGCCGTCCGCCCGGTAACTGCTGTCCTCAGCACCCCGAAGAGCTGGCCCGTAGTTAACCCCAATTCCTCAGCCAGGGGGCGGAGCACCGCCTCCAGAGAATCGGCGTCGAAATTTGCAAGCTGCCGTAGCTTTCCTCCGGCTACTTCGAGGGCAGTAATAGCCGCTTCCCTGTCCATGTTCTTGCCGATGAGCAACTCGGGGTCATACTCCAGCTCGGTAACAAAGAAGAATTCGGCCAGATAGGGCACCTCAGCCAGGGTTCGGGCCCGCTCCTGAACTAGCGGCATTATCTGCCGGATATAGTCACGGGACAATGGTCGTTCCACATCAGCGGGTAGGCCCTTATCCAGAAAGGGGAGCGAGCGCTGGGTAAAGTCCTCAATGTCCAAGCTGCGGATATAGACCCCGTTCATCCACTCCAGCTTATCCCGGTTAAAGATAGCAGCGGTTTTGCTAATCCGCTCCAGGGAGAAGTTATCAATAATCTGCTGCCGGGACATAATCTCCGTCCTATCATCCAGAGACCAGCCCAGTAAGGACAGAAAGTTAAACATGGCTTCGGGCAGGTAGCCCTGTTTCTGGAAATCGGTAATGGACACCGCCCCATGGCGCTTACTCAATTTGGCGCGGTCCGCCCCCAGTATCATCGGCAGGTGGGCAAACTGGGGTGGTGCCCAGCCCAGCGCCTGATAGAGAAGGATATGGCGGGGGGTACTGGATATCCACTCTTCAGCACGGAGTACATGGCTAATCTCCATAGCATGGTCATCAACAACACTGGCCAGGTGATAGGTGGGGTAGCCATCTGACTTAAGCAAGACAAAGTCATCAATGGTCTTGTTGTCAACAGCCACCTCCCCCCAGATTAGGTCGGTATAGCGGGTGGTTCCCTCCTCCGGGGTCTTAAAGCGGACTACCCGCGGGGTACCCCGGGCCTCCTGCTGTGCCCGCTCCTCGGGGCTCAGGTCACGGCAATGCCGGTCATAGCCCGGAGGTTGCTTACGTCTCATCTGCTCCGCCCGCATTTCCGGAAAGACCAGAGCGAAGCAACTCACCAGGCGG
>CAZAYK010000055.1:0-1767 GCA_964489415.1 uncultured Dehalococcoidaceae bacterium
CGCCCCGTTCGCCTGCCGGGCCAAAATAACCATCAGGTCACCGGTGCCACAACCCAGGTCAAGCACCCTACGTGGTTGTGAGGCTAAACACTCCCGTGATACCTCACGGCGCCACTTCTGGTCAAGGCCAAAGGTTATCACCCGGTTAATCAGGTCATAGCGGGGGGGCACTTCGGTGAACATGCGGTGAAGAAATTCACTAAAGGTCATGACCAAAACGCCGCCAAGATATAGCCCATACCCAGGAGAAACTGCGTCACCAGAACAACGAGAACATTATTGGCCAGAGCCGGCATTAACCTGGCTTCTTCCTGGTGCTGCCGAGCACCCTGAATGGCTTTTACCGCCAGCGGCAGCGTTACCAGGGCGATTAGTGAGAAGACCGGCATCACCCCGGCAATCACCCAACCAATTATCCACAGATAAACGGCTATGGTCAGTGCTGAATAGACAATACTTGCCCGTGCCTTACCCATCATGACGGTCAAGGTTTTCCGATTGACCCTTCGGTCAGCTTCATAGTCGGGGAATTCGTTGAGAAAGAGCAGGTTATGCACCAAAATACCCGACGGTATTGACGCTATCACCACCGGCCAGGTATAGGTTGCTGTTTGAATAAAGTAAAACCCCAGTATCGGTAATGCCCCCAGCCCCAAACCGGGAGACCATTCTGGCCACCTCTGCTTGAGGATAATGGGGGTATAGAGTAAGATACATGCCGCCCCAACTATTAGCAGCGGTAGCAATAACCAGCCGCGAACCACGGTGAAATAGATGCCGATGGGCACCGCCAGCAGGAAAGAGACCACCCCCAGCCAAAAGACCTGCCTCGGTCTGAGCAGGCCGCCGGGCAGGATACCGCTGCCCCCACTAAAGGGGGTCCGCCTCGTCTGGAGGTCTAGCCCGCTGGTATAGTCAAAATAATCATTAAGGGTGTTAACGCTAATATGAGCCAGCAGCAGCCCGACAAAGGACAATACCGCA
Source organism: uncultured Dehalococcoidaceae bacterium (assembly GCA_964489415.1). GTDB lineage: Bacteria > Chloroflexota > Dehalococcoidia > Dehalococcoidales > RBG-16-60-22 > CAZAYK01. Next base: position 985 of record CAZAYK010000055.1, read on the forward strand.
TAGGCGGGGTTGAAGTAGCCATCATACCAGGCAATACTCATCCCCAAGAAAGCTAGCACTACAGTGAGCAGTAAGAACTGCGGCCTGGTCTCAAGGAACCATATCTTCAATCTCATGGCCCAACCCCGGTAACCCAAGGCTTAACCTCATCTGATATTGGCGTAATTACATGCTGGGCAGCGCAGCGAGGGGAAAACCAGCAACAGCAGCGCTAATTATAGCAAACAAGCCGAAGGCGTGGCAAAATAGGCTCGGCGGTGCTGGGGGCAGAACAGGCTGGATAGAGGTAACCACCATTATAGAATTCGGCATCCTAGGGGGACATCGTCATCAGGTTGAATTAGCACCACTTCGTCATTATCCATGACCGCCCCCAGCACCAAAACCTCCGACATAAAATCAGCAATCTGCCGGGGCGGGAAGTTTACCACGGCAATAACCAGCCTGCCGAGAAGCTCCCCCGGGGAATAGAGCTGGGTAATCTGGGCGCTGGACTTCTTAATTCCCAGAGCACCAAAGTCTATCCAGAGTTTATACGCCGGTTTCTTCGCCTTGGGGAAATCCTCAACCCTAATGATTCGCCCCACCCGCATATCTACCCGGGCAAAATGCTCATAGTTAATCAACTCCACAATTATGGCCTCCTTGCCAGCCATTTATGGGCAAAGTACGATATGGGCAGTCTCCCCCCTATCCCACGGCTTCATAATACAATAATATAGAACAAGATTCTATTGACATATGGCACTTTGTTATGTAGAATTCGCAACCAAAGGCGTAGTA
>CAZAYK010000055.1:1867-7948 GCA_964489415.1 uncultured Dehalococcoidaceae bacterium
ATTCTATTGACATATGGCACTTTGTTATGTAGAATTCGCAACCAAAGGCGTAGTAGGTAAACCACCGCTTCTTCACTCATCACCTACCTCCTCATCAGGAGAAAGGAGGTGGTTATGCAATAGTAGCTGACTGTCTCGCATCCTATGGTGAATTTCCCAGAAAGGAGGGATGATTAATTGGCTGAGGTAGCAAGAGAGAGATGGACCGGCCGAGCTGCCTTTATCTTTGCTGCGATAGGTTCAGCAATAGGTTTGGGTAATGTGTGGCGGTTCCCCTACCTGACTTATGAACATGGTGGCGGTGCCTTCATAATTCCATGGATTATTGGCCTTATTGTGCTCGGCATTCCCTGGATGATGATGGAATTCGGTATGGGCCATTACTTTCAGCGAAGCGCCCCGGGAATCTTTGAAGGCATCGGCAAGAAATGGGAGTGGCTGGGGTGGTGGCCGGTTTGGGTTGCCTTCCTAATAGTTACCTATTACACGGTGGTAATCGCGTGGTCATTGCACTATGCAATCAGTGCGGCAACGGTAGCCTGGGGCCTGGGACAGGCAGGAGCGGAAGGGGCAGGAGCCTACTTTTTTGAGCGGGTTTTGCAGCTTTCCGACGGGCCCAGCCTGCTTGGTGCCCCGGTAGGTCTCATTCTGGGTCTGCTGGCCGTTGTCTGGATAATCCTCTTCCTGATAATGTTTCGCGGGGCTCGGATAATCGGCAAGGTTTCCATCGGGATGGTATGCGCCTTTTGGGTACTGCTGGTTGTTCTGCTGGTAAGAGGGGTGACCCTGCCCGGGGCAATTGATGGGCTTAACTATTACCTTTCCCCCAACTTTGCCACCCTAAGCAAGGGGGATGTGTGGTTTGCCGCCTTTAGCCAGATTGCCTTCACCCTTTCCCTGGGCATGTCAGGAATGTTCGCCTATGGCAGCTTTGTCGCCCGCCGAGCCGATATAACCAATAGTGCCTTTATTACCTCCTTCTCCAACTGTGCTACCAGCTTCTTTGCCGGTTTTGCCGTATTCAGCATTGTTGGTTTCATCATGCAAGCCCTGAACATCCCCGCTGGCGAGGTTAGCGCCTCAGGGCTGGGCTTGGCCTTCGTGACCTATCCCTCCGCAATCTCAATGATGCCGGGGGCCAATGCCATCGTTGGTGTCCTCTTTTTCCTGTGTCTTTTCTTCCTGGGGACGACCTCGGCCTACTTCCTTGCCTATGGCGGGGTAATCTCCCCGATAATGGATAAATTTGGCCTAAAACGGGTAACCGCTACGGCGATTGTCTGCGTCATCTGCTTCATAGTCGGCATCGTGTACACCACACATGGCGGCCTCTACTGGCTGGATATAATGGATAGGGCAGTCTCCTTCTACGGCTTGCTCATAACCGGTGCCCTTGCCTGCTTGGTTATTGGCTGGGCGTTTGGCACCGGAAAGCTCAGGGAGCATCTCAATGAATCCTCCGATATCAAGGTCGGTGCCTGGTGGGATTGGCTACTAAAGGTTATTGTGCCTGCCGCTCTGCTTTTCGTGGTTATCTATGGTGGCTTTATGAACGACGTGCCCAAACCCTACTCAGGGTATCAGGTAGGCATACTGAACGGCTCTCATATTGTCTGGATTATACTTGGCGTAACCCTGATCCTGAGCTTTGTGCTGCAGGCCGTCAAAACCAAGACATCGCAAGGGGGTGAGTGATGACTACGGGGGCCATTGTCACCACTGTTATTGTGTGGCTAATATTCATCGGCGGTTTAGGCTTTTGCTTCTCCCGCCTGGGTAAAGGTGGTAAGTGGGAAGACTAGACCGCCATGTCTCCCCGTGAATATGGCACGGGGTCATCTATAACCTTGGGCCACTAAGGCCGCTCCCGGGCCGGGAGCGGCCTTAGCCATCCCAGCTTCGCCATTATTCATACAATGCCGCCCACTCAGGGTAACCGGCCGGGTTACCCGGCACCCACTCGGGGGGAACGCGGTATGCCCGGTAGACCTGGTTGCCCCGGGGACTGAGGGGCGGGGCAATGAACTCCCAGACAATTCCCTTATCCGGGGTAACCTCAAAAAGCCGCCCTTTGGCCCCCTCGGTAATCAGGGTGTTCCCGTTGGGCAGACGCTGGGCGGAGCTGACAAAATGGCTGTAAAAGTTCTCAGCAACATACTCCCAGACAACCTCCAGCGTCACCGGGTTGAACTCAACAATCCGGGAATAGTCCCTCTGGTATCTGGGGTAAAGGGTAGGGCCACCGTAGCCCGACTTTCCCCCATTGTCAAAAATGAGGATGTTCCCCGCCCCGGGCAGCCCCCAGGGAATCATGTGGGCATGGTGGGGCCCGACAAACTGACCTAGTTTATGTTCCGGGGTGCCCTCGGCAAAATCAGGTCCCACCCTCCACACAATCCCCCCCGTGGCCCGGCGGATAATCGCCACAAAATTGGCATGGCGGGAACAGATAATGATATTTCCCGGGTTAAACCGCTCATCTCCGGCCTCGTCATACCAGTGGTTTTTGCCCAAGAGAGACATGCTATTGAGATGCAGCCAGTCGCAAAACCCCTTCTCCTCATCGAACTGCACCCCCCTGTGTATTGCCTCCCGGGCCGATGGGTCAAAGCCGAATTCATCAAAGTGGTCAGCAGCATGCCACTCCCAACCAGTAAGATTGCCCGCCCAGTCAACCTCGTAGATAACATCATCCTCCAGTTCCCTATCACTTATTTCCGGTACCAGCTTGTTTTTATGGGCTAGAATCAGGGTCTTACCTTGGCTAACAAATTCCTGGCCGGGCGCGTAATAGCCCGCGGGGTTACCCTCCCGCTGAAGGTCATGATGCTGCCGGGACATCACTACTCCAGTTCGGTCATCGTCCCAGTTGGTAAAGCACCACTCCTCATTGCCATCCCAGCCCATCTGAGTGAGATCAATAGCATCAAACCAGGGTCTATGTGGTGGCTCCCCCGGGCTATCTTCCCCCGCTGGCTGCTCTACCGGAGGGGATGACTCCTCAGGAGGTGGTTTGAGGGGATCCCTGCCCAACCGGCGGCGCTTACTCCCTAATAATGAGCCGCCGGGAAGCATCCTCGCCGGACTCCCTGAGATAGGCCACTGGTGTACCACCCCCCCGTCCATATCAATCAGGGGGGTATGCTGACTCGGCCCCGCCGCATTATAGAAGGTATATCCCTTACAGCAGCTTGCCACGTGAAACCTCCATATTTTATATTGTGCCTTGACGACAGATTATAGGCAATAACGAGGGGTGAAATCAACCACCAGCCTTCCCTCGGTTGACAGGAGAATTTGTCTGGGTTACAATTCCTGCTGGCTTTGCTTTAAGGAGGCAGCATGATTGATCTGTTTGATTTGACGGGCAAGATTGCCTTGGTAATTGGTGCCGCCCCGGGGGGAATTGGTCATGCCCAGGCACTGGGGCTGGCGGAATATGGTGCCGATGTGGTCATCGCCGGCAGCAGCCAGGCTGACGCTGAGGAGGTTGCCGGTGAGGTCCGCACCCGGGGTAGGAAGTCACTGGCGCTTACCGTAGATGTTACCCAAGAGCAATCAGTGGCCGATATGGTGAGGCATATCCTTGAGGTATTCCCCCATATTGATATCCTGGTAAATGATTTCAGCACCCGGATTCGCAAGCCCGCCGTTGATTTTCCCGTTGCGGAATGGCAGCATGTTATGGATGTCAACGCCCGGGGATGTTTCCTCTGCTGCCAGGCTGTTGGCCGCGAGATGGTAAAGCGGCGCAGCGGCAAGATAATCAACCACTCCTCGGTCAGGGGACAATATGGTCTCCCTTCAGGCTACGCTGCCTACTGCTCCAGCAAGGGAGCCATTGACACCCTGACCAAAACCCTGGCTTGCGAATGGGCCAAGTATAATGTGCTGGTAAACGCCATTGCGCCCACCTTTGTCACCACCAAAACCAGGGATACCACCTTTGCCGAGCCCGATCCCGAGTTTGTCAAAATGGTAACCGCCCGCATCCCCCTCGGCCGCTGGGGATTGCCTGAGGATTTTGTTGGCCCTACCATATTTCTTGCCTCCAAAGCCGCCGATTTCATTACCGGACAGATCCTCTACGTTGACGGCGGGGTAACCACCTGGTAGAGCATAATGCCCTCATTAAGAGGGGGCCAGCTGGGGGACTCTTCCGGGGTGGGCTCATCAGTGGGTAGGGCGGCCGCCAGTCTAAAGTAGCTTATCTCAAGGACATTACGTGGCCGAAGTTAACGTCTACCGGGAGCAGAACTTCCTCATCGCCTGCGGCGGAACCCTGATGGGGATGATGACCGCCGCCATTATCATCCCTGCCTTCCCCAACATAGTGAAGGCACTGGGGATAACCGAGCAATCGATAGGGCTACTCATTACCGCCTATACCTTCCCCAGCTTCCTCTTTGCGCCACTGGCGGGGATTATCGCTGACCGATTAGGCAGAAAAAGGATCCTCGTCCCCTCCCTGCTCCTGTTTGGCCTACTCGGGGGAGGCTGTGCCTTAGCCCCTGACTTTACCACCCTTCTCATCCTGCGAGTATTTCAGGGGGTAGCCGGTGCCCCGCTAGTTAACGTAAGCACCGCTATCATCGGTGACCTCTTCTCGGGACAAAAGCGGGCTGAGGCGATGGGGCTAAATACCACGGTGATGTATGTGGGTTATATCATCTATCCTCTCCTCGGCGGGGCCCTGGCTGGTCTGGCGTGGAACTACGCCTTCCTGCCCTTTTTAATCGCCATACCCCTGGGGTTCACCGCCCTGGTTTGGCTGCGCTGTCCCGAGCCGATGACCAAGCAGGGCTTAAAGGATTATCTGGGAAATGCCCTCCACTACCTGAAAAGCCTGAAGGTGCTGTGGCTCTTCTCGGCGGCAGTGATAACCTACATCCTTCTCTACGGGGCTTACCTGGTTTACTTCACCCTACTCCTGGGAGGCCGTTTCCACGCCTCTCCCTTCACCATAGGGCTGTTTATTTCCATCATGGGGCTCATCACTGCCCTGGCTGCTTCCCAAGTGGGCAGGCTGAGCAAACGCTTCTCAACAGTGTCCCTAATCATCGGTGCCTTTGTTTGCTACAGCCTGGCTATGGCAATTACCGCAGTAGTGCCCAACCTGTGGCTGTGTCTCCTGCCTACCGCCCTATTTGGCCTCGCCCATGGGCTAAACCTGCCCAGCCAGCGTGTCATCGCGGCGGGGGTAACCCCCCTGGAGCACCGTGCCGGCTTTATGGCCATCCACGGCACCATGATCCTACTGGGAATGACCATCGCCCCGGTGATTATGGGGCTGGCCTTCAGCCTCACCGGCCTTAATACTGCCTTTCTAATTGCCGCCCTAATTGCCCTGATAATACCCGCCATGGCCCTTATAATTGGCCGGGGGAAACTCGCCGCTCTAGCTAACTAAGGATTAACCCCCAATCATCTGGACTCCTTAATCGCCAGAACAATACTACCCACGGTGCCCACCAAGAAAGCAACTGGGCACACAAAAATTGCCAGGGCAAAGAAGAAAGGCTCATCCCCTACACCAGCCCCGCCCCCAAAGTCCACACCGGAAAAATGAACCAACAGGCCATAAATGGCATTGTGCGCAAGGATACTGACCAAGAATCCTGCCGCGGCAGCCCCAGTGGTTATTAAGTACTTCTTGAGTTTCCCCCCCCGTACCCACTTCACCGCCAACACAATCAACGCCACCCCTAACAGAAAGAAAATAGCCCCGGAAGTCATAATAAAAACAAAACCCATGAGTAATTCCCTAACTGCTGGAATGGAAACCACACCGGCGATGATAACAAAAACGCCAACCAGCGCCCCAAATACTGCCCAAGTGGCTTTCTCCCCCACCTTCTTACCCTCCTTTCTGGGCTGATGCCCCATTCGCCCCTGTAATCTAGCCCTCTTCCTTAATATTGGGAATAACTGTAAGGCAAGGTTCAACCCCCAGACCACTAAAAACAATCACCTTGTAAATCTTCAGCAAAAATAGCAGTGACTCTTGTCTGACTGTCCGTTTTTCCCTGACCACTACACACCCAATTAGATGTACCCAAGAGCCACCAATACTCCAACAAC
>CAZAYK010000056.1:0-7836 GCA_964489415.1 uncultured Dehalococcoidaceae bacterium
CGGCCACCCGATCGCCGGCGTCGGCTTGCATTACAGCCAGGTGTAGCAAACGCTCAGGCTTAAACCGGCTCAGTTCTCGCTTCAGGTAACAAATGCCTGCACAGCCCGCATTACTTCTTCCAGAAACCTTAGCGACTGTAACACATCGCCGTTGATTTCCAGGCTATGGTCAGCGCCGTCAATGACCACCACCTCACCCCTGGTGGCCTCCTTGACTTCGGCTAAATAATCGGGGTCATAGTTAGGGTCGGCAGTGCCAATAACAAAGAGCGACGGCTGCCCCCATGACCTGATTTGGGCACGAAGGCCATCATCCCTGAGCAATGGAGTCAGCCACACTGCCCTGGCTCGGGCTAGCCTGGTGTCAGTGGTGAGTAACTGCCCCATGGCCAGTGTCCCTAACGATTTCCCCACCAATGTTACCTGCTGATAAGGGCGCTGGGCCAGGGCAGCACTGCAGGCAGCACCACAATCAGCCCATAGCCAGTTCAACTGCTCCGCGCGGGAAAGCTGGGAGAAGCCGGGGCGAACATTATAGGCATACTCCACCCGAAGGACATCTGCCCCGGAACTGACCAGCAACCGCAAGGGATAATAGAGAAGGGGCATATCACAGGTGTAGTTCCACCCCGGCAGGAGAATAGCCAGATGAATAACCTCGGTCTCCTGCCTAAAGAAGGTATGGGGCACTGGCTCACCCCGATAGCCTAAAATGTTGAGGCTCTCCATGGAATACATCTAACTCCTCCTTATCCGCTAAGAACAGCCGGCTATTGCGCCGGCCTAGCCAAGCAATAAAGCCTATGGCTAACTATTTAATAGTATAACCACCAACCCCCGGCGTCAAAGGCGAAGAGTGCCCCGTGACCAGTGCCCGGATAGGTCACGGACTGGCTTGACGGGGCTAGCCCTCCGTTGACAACAAAACCGCTGGGTATTACAATAAGTAATCGAAAATAATTTTCATTTAGCTATTGGGATGAAACTTACGGCGAACAAGATTGCCCGCATCATGAGACAGCACGGATACCGGCTTACCCCACAGCGCCATGCCGTGCTCAAGGTAATCTCCCAAAGCCATGACCATCTTACCCCGGCTGCCATCCACAACCGGGTACAAGGTGAATACCCGCAGATTGGACAGACGACCATCTACCGCCTGCTTGACGTGCTCACCGAGCTGGGGCTTATCTGCAAGATACACATGGGGGGCACCTGTCGGAGCTATCTGATGCGGCGCCCGACCGAGCACCACCACCACCTGGTCTGCTCTAGCTGTGGTCGCGTCATTGACTTTACCGGCTGTGACCTCAGTCAGCTGGAACAGAGGCTATCCCAGGAGACTGAATTTGAAATAGAAGGTCACCTTCTTGAGTTCCACGGACGGTGCCGTCAATGCCAAGAAAAGGCCTCAGCCCAGTTCTTTACTGATTAACCGAAAAAGTAGCCAATTGTTGAGGGGGAGATGGTAAAGCGGTACTTACCCGCCCAATTATTCCCGGTAGCCTTAGCCCTAGTGCTGACAGCAGTTTTACTAGTCACCGCCGCTTCCTGCACCATGGCGACACCGGCTGCTGACCGGATCAGCGTGGTTGTCACCATCCTGCCCCAGGCTGAATTTGTGGAAAGTGTCGGCGGGGAGAAGGTGGATATCACTGTTATGGTGCCTGCCGGAGCCGACCCCCATACCTACGAGCCAACCCCCTCCCAAATAACCGCCCTCTCCCGGGCTAAAATGTATGCCAAGGTGGGGTCCGGCATCGAGTTTGAGCTGGCTTGGCTGGATAAACTTATCGCCGTTAACCAAGATATGCTGGTTGTTGACTGCGCCCAGGGGGTAGAACTCCACCAAATGGCCGGCCGTGATGATGGGCCTCATGGGGCCACGGACCCCCATATCTGGATGTCTCCGCTAAACGCCCAGATTATGGTGCGGAATATCTGTGCCGGGCTAATCCAGATTGACCCGGATAACCAGGCCTATTACCGAAAGAACTGTAACGCCTACCTCCACAAGCTGACTCAGCTGGACCAAGACATCAGGGCTGGTCTGTCCCGAGTGACCAATCGTACCTTCATGGTCTATCACCCTGCCTTCAGCTATTTTGCCCGGGACTATGGCCTCACCATGCTGACCATTGCCGCCGAAGGCAAGGAGCCGACCCCAGCCGGTCTTGTCCGGTTAACCCAACAGGCCAAGGAGCACAAGATAAGGGTTATTTTTGCCTCACCCCAATTCAATCCCGAGAGCGCTAGGGTCATCGCCGATGCCATCAATGCCCGGGTAGTGTTCATCAATCCCCTAGCCCGGGATTACATTGCCAATCTGCGCCTCTTTTTAGCTGAACTAATCCCCGCGCTGGAGTAGCTATGAGCCACCAGGAAGTAGTCAGGCTGGAAGACGTATCGGTGCATTTTAACGGGGTACCGGCACTGGAGGGGGTCAGCCTGTCAGTAGAACAGGGTGACTACCTCGGCATTATCGGGCCCAATGGTGGCGGCAAGACCACACTGCTCAAGGTCATCCTGGGGTTAATTACCCCCAGTCAGGGGAGGGTTTCCGTTCTGGGCAAACCGCCGGAGAAGAGCCGGAAAGACATCGGCTATATTCCCCAGTATAACCTTTTTGACCGAGACTTTCCCATAAGCGTTGAGGACACGGTGTTAATGGGCCGCTATGGAAAAACGGGGCTTATCCGACGCTACCGGCGGGTGGACCGAGAAGTAGCTCAAATGGCGCTGCAAACCGTGGGAATGCTCGACCATAAGAACCGGCAGATAGGCCAACTATCCGGGGGCGAACAGCAGCGGGTGTTCATCGCCCGCGCCCTAGCCACCGAGCCGAAATTGCTCCTGCTCGATGAACCCATCGCCAGTGTTGACTCCACCCTGCAGACCGAATTCTACGAGCTTCTGGCCCGCCTGAAACAGCGCATGGCGATAATACTGGTGTCCCATGACATCGGTGCCCTTTCCATATACGTGGACAAGATTGCCTGCCTCAACCGCCAGCTCTTCTACCACGGCTCCAAGGAAATCAGCCGGGATGTGCTGGAAGCCACCTATAAATGCCCGGTGCAGATGCTCACCCACGGTACCGTGCCCCACCGGGTGCTAAAGGAGCACTGAGAATCATGCTGGAAGTGCTGCAATACGACTTCATGAGAAACGCCCTGCTTGCCGGACTATTGGCCTCGGTAGCCTGCGGCATTGTCGGCGTCTATGTGGTGGTGAAAAGGATTGTCTTCATCAGCGGCGGCATCGCCCATGCCTCCTTTGGCGGCATTGGGCTGGGCTACCTGCTTGGAATAAATCCCATCCACGGGGCTATCTTCTTTACCCTAGCTTCTGCCCTCGGCATGGGGCTGGTCACCAGAAAGACACGGCTGCCGGAAGATACTGCCATCGGCATCCTCTGGGCAATGGGCATGGCACTGGGTATCATCTTCATTGGGCTGGCTCCAGGCTACGCCCCGGACCTGTTTAGCTATCTCTTCGGCAATATCCTGACGGTACCCCCTGCTGACCTGCTCCTGATGCTGGTTCTGGATGCCATCATCGTCGGGATAGTAATCGCCCTCTACAAGGAATTCCAGGCCCTGTCCTTCGATGAAGAGTTCAGCACGGTGGTCGGTGTCCCGGTTACCCCACTGTATCTGCTCCTGCTGGGCATGATTGCACTGACCACTGTGGTCCTGATCCGGGTGGTAGGTATTATCCTGGTCATCGCCCTGCTCACCATTCCTGCCGCCCTGGCCCGGCAGTTCACCCATGACCTCGGCAAGATGATGCTCCTCGCCATTCTCTTCGGCGCAGTGTTTACCTTCGGGGGGCTATGGCTTTCCTACGGGCTTGACCTTGCTTCCGGGGCAACCATCATCCTCCTCAGCGGAGCTGCCCTGCTCATCTATTTCGGGTTCTCCCGGCTGCGCCGCGCATGGGGTAAGCCACAGATAATAAAGTGATCACCAGAGAAGCTAGCCCACCTGCCTCACATACGCACCGGTATTCCCCGCCTCGCCAGGTATTCCTTCGTTTCTCTGATAGAATAGACTCCATAGTGAAAGATGCTGGCGGCAAGCACCGCATCCGCCTTACCCCAAACCAGAGCCTGATAGAGGTCTCCCCTGGTCCCGGCACCCCCGCTGGCAATAACCGGCACAGTTACCGCTTCAGCAACCGCCCGGGTAAGCTCAATATCATAGCCTGCCCGATGGCCATCGGCATCAATGCTGGTTAGCAGTATCTCCCCAGCACCACGGGCTACTGCCTCCTTTGCCCAGTCGATAGCATCAATCCCGGTCGGTCGCTGACCACTGTAGATATAGACCTCCCACCTGGGCTTCGGGGTGCTTGCCACCCTCCTGGCATCAACCGCCACCACAATGCATTGACTGCCAAATTTGGCCGCTAGGCAGTTGCCGGCGGGAAGGTTGCGCATAACGCGCTTTACTGTTAAAATTACACCAGTGAGAGCTTTACGACGACATATAACCCCTACCGGCAGTATTGCTCTTCGCTGGTGATACCCTAGAGCGGAGGGCTTTTCTTTAACTGGAGCCGAGCAATGGTAGCCAAATATCGTCCCCAGGAAATAGAGCCCAAGTGGCAGCAGAAGTGGGCTGAGGACAAGCTGTATCAGGTCAGCGAAGATGATCCCCGCCCCAAGTGGTACGCCCTGACCATGTTCCCCTACACCTCCGGCGACCTTCACATCGGGCACTGGTATGCCATGGCCCCCTCGGACGCTCACGCCCGCTTCAAGAGAATGCAGGGGTATAATGTCCTCCACCCGATGGGGTTTGATGCCTTCGGCCTGCCCGCCGAGAATGCCGCCATCAAGCGGGGCATTCACCCCTTCACCTGGACCATGCAGAACATAGAAAACATGCGCCGCCAGCTCCGCAGCATCGGGGCTATCTATGACTGGAGCCGAGAGGTAATTACCTGCCTGCCGGAATACTACAAATGGACCCAGTGGTTCTTCCTCAAGCTCTATGAGGCCGGGCTGGCTTACCGAGGCAAATCCCCGGTTAACTGGTGCCCGTCCTGCCAGACGGTGCTGGCCAATGAGCAGGTGACTGGCGAAGGTGTTTGCGAGCGCTGTGGCACCCCAGTAACCCGGCGTGACCTGGAGCAGTGGTTCTTCCGCATCACCAAATATGCCGATGAGCTTATGGACCACACCGGTATTGACTGGCCGGAGCGAATCAAGACAATGCAGCGGAACTGGGTGGGCAAGAGCCACGGTACCGAAATCTCCTTTGCCATTGACCACCCCGGCATTGATGAGAAGGAAATCAGGGTATTTACCACCCGCCCCGACACTATCTTCGGCGTTACCTTTATGGTGCTAGCCCCGGAGCACCCACTGGTAGCCAAGCTAACCACCCCTGACAGGAAGGCTGAGGTTGAGGCGTATGTGGAAAAGGCCCGACGGCGAAGTGAAATTGAGCGGCTATCCACCGAAAGGGAAAAAGACGGGGTATTCATCGGGGCCTACTGCACTAACCGGCTCAATAATAAACAGGTGCCCATCTGGATTGCCGACTATGTCCTGCTAAGCTATGGCACCGGTGCCGTCATGGGGGTGCCCGCTCACGATGAACGTGATTTCGCCTTTGCCAAGAAGTATAACCTGCCCATCCCGGTGGTGATTGCCCCGCCGGACTGGCAGGGAGAAGAGCTTACCCAAGCCTACACTGAGCCCGGCATCATGGTCAACTCGGGGCGGTTTACCGGTCTCCCCAGTGAGCAGGGCATTGACGCCGTCACCAGTTTCCTTGAGGAGCAGGGCTGGGGTAAACGGACGGTAAGCTACCGGCTGCGCGACTGGCTTATCTCTCGGCAGCGTTACTGGGGAGCCCCGATACCCATCATCTACTGCGATAGGTGCGGCATTGTACCCGTTCCCGAAAAAGACCTGCCCGTACTCCTGCCCGAAGATGCTGAATTCAAGCCCACCGGTGAATCCCCGCTTAAGTATAATGAGAAATTTGTTAACACCACCTGCCCCCGATGCTCATCCCCCGCCAAGCGGGAGACAGACACCATGGATACCTTCATGTGCTCCTCCTGGTATTTCCTGCGCTACGCCAGCCCCCACTGTGACAGCGCCGCCTTCGATGGTGACAAGGTAAAATACTGGCTGCCGGTTGACCTCTATACCGGGGGTGCCGAGCATGCCGTGATGCACCTCCTCTACGCCCGCTTCTTCATCAAGGCAATCAGGGACATCGGGCTGGTTGACTTCAGCGAGCCATTCACCCGGCTGTTTAACCAAGGGGTAATCATTGCCGGGAAACATAAAATGAGTAAATCAAAAGGTAATGTGATTACCCCTGACGAGTATGTTGCCGAGCTGGGGACGGATACCGTTCGTGCCTACCTCATGTTCATTGCCCCCTGGGAACAGGGTGGCGAGTGGAATGACAACGGCATTATTGGCGTTAATCGCTGGCTGAATCGGGTGTGGAACCTGGTACTTGACGGTTACCACCAAGGCGAAGGAATCAGCCACGGTGACCGGCTCAGAGCCGAGAGGGAACTATCCCGAATCACCCACCAGACCATCAAGAAGGTTACCGAGGACCTGGAAAAATTCCGCTTCAACATAATGATAGCCGCCCTGATGGAGTTCACTAACTACCTCGCTAAGGTCAAGGAAAGCGGCCTTGTTTCTCCATCCGCCTGGGCAGAATCGATAGACACCCTGCTCTTGCTCCTGGCACCAACAGCACCCCACCTTGCCGAGGAATTGTGGCAGCGGACGGGGCATGACTACAGCATCCATAACCAGCACTGGCCAAACTGGGATGAAGAGTTAGCCAAGGACGAAGTAATTACCCTGGTAGTCCAGGTTAACGGCAAGGTGCGCGACCGCATGGTGGTACCGGCCTCAATAACTGAGGCTGAAGCCAAGCAGCTAGCCCTGCAACAACCCCGGGTGAAAGCCCACCTTGAGGAGAGAGATATAGCCAAAGTAATCTATGTCCCCAGTCGGTTAATAAACATCGTGGTGAAATGAGAGACAGGCCAATGAAGCTAACCTTTATCGGTGGCGGTAACATGGGCGAGGCAATGCTCGCCGCCATTCTGGATAAGGGACTGAGCACACCAGAGGAAATCTGCATTAGTGATGTCAGCCCAGAACGCCGTCACCACCTGGAAAAGAAGTACGCCGTCACGGTAACCAGTGATAATCGGCTGGCCGCCGAAAAGAGCCCGACCATCATTCTGGCGGTCAAACCCCAGAACCTGGCCGAGGTAATGGCCGAGCTGTTTGGTCGGCTGCAGCCGACCAAGGTTGTCCTCTCCATTATTGCCGGGGCAACCATCACCACCCTGCGCCTGGGGTTAAACCACCGGCGCATTGTGCGCTGTATGCCCAATACCCCCGCCCAGGTTGGCGAGGGGATGAGTGTCTGGACCGCCACCCCCGAGGTAACTGAGGCCCAGAAGAAGGCAATACGCTCCATCCTCAGCGCCATGGGTAAAGAAATCTACGCTGACGACGAGAAATACCTCGATATGGCCACGGCAATAAGCGGCAGCGGGCCAGCCTATTTCTTCCTCTTTGTTGAGTCCCTGATTAATGCCGCGGTAAAGATTGGCCTTCCCCATGACCAGGCGGAAGAACTGGTATTGCAGACCATGCTCGGCTCACTTCAGCTTATCCAGAAGTCAGGCAGGACGCCTGCTGAGCTAAGAAAGATGGTCACCTCCCCCGGCGGCACCACTGCTGAGGCACTGCACCAACTGGAGAAGGGCGGATTCAACCAGCTGGTGCTCCAGGCAGCTACCGCTGCCTACAATAAGGCCCAAGAGCTAGGGAAA
>CAZAYK010000057.1:0-7812 GCA_964489415.1 uncultured Dehalococcoidaceae bacterium
TGCGTTGACATCGCAGAGGTCAGTGGTTCAAATCCTCTACCGCCCACCATCGTGGACAAAAGGTAAAACCCGCATTTTTAAGGAAACCAAGGTCTGGCAGCCAGGGGTAAAAAATATAGGCGGGCTACTCTCAGGCGGTTGGGGTGCGGGTATCTCTGGGGGAGAGACCTTGCACGCAACTGGAGAGGCTATGGGGAATGCGGATAAAATAAAGACTGCTAACAGTTTTCTTGCTCATTCCCAGAATCCTCCGATGTAGTCATCGTAATCGAGCTCTGGTAGATACTGAGCAATGGCAAGCAGAAAAATGCATCTTTGTTATGCCATTATTTTGCGTTCAGCCATGCAATGGAGCCAATGTGCGGTTCAGTAGGCAGGGGCAGTTTGTTTTTATGATGAGTATGGTGCCTGCCGACCTAATCCGGAGCACGAAAATGGCTGGTGGAAAAAGCAATATCTACCGCCCATTTACCGTGGCAGTCTTCCTTGGTAAAAACCTTTGAGTTACCATCCGCGTATTGTATCTTGGCATAGACGGAATCAAGATGGCTTTCGGCTTCCTGCCTGAAAAGCCCAAAACGAACGGAGCCTGGCACCTTACTTTCTGTTCTCGGAATGTCACCACCGCTAAAAGACAGATAAACCTCGGCATCCGGCCAGGGGTGCTCATTGCGATAGGTAGCCACCGCCTCAAAGCTGATTATGCGGCTTAAGGTGGGGTCAAGGGTGGCTGTGATGCTCTCATAGCCAGAAAGGTGCTCCCGCCGGGCGGTGAAGGTATTTCCCACCACCTCCCCCTCCATGTCAAGAAAGGATAGCTCAAGGTCAAGCGCCTCATCAGCACGCAGCCAGACCTGAACGTATTTGAGCTGGGATAGCTCCATCTCCGGCGCGGCCCCGGTATCTATGGTCGCTTCCTCACCAGAGCAGGCGGTAAGATATATCGCCGTAAGGACCAGCACCAGCAACAGCCAGAATACTCTTGAGCGTGTCTGTTTCATCCCGGTGCCTACATGTTATTCCCATTCGCTTTGACACGGCTCTATTGGGCTCGGCTCAAGCCGCTGGAGATTAGTCGACTGGTATAGCTCCGACAGTCAGAGTAGCTTCCCCAAATGCATCAAGTGCCGGAGCCCTAACAGTCACCTTGTACTCTCCTAGCGGCGTTCCTGGCGGAATCTCAAAGCTGTGTATAAGTTGTCCTGCGCGACTAGCACGGACAAGGTACGGGCCGTAATCCTGGCCCATCCACGAAATCCAAACCTCCGTGTCCTGCGCCAAGCCATTTGTGAGCCCGACAATGACATAATCCCCCGGCAGCCCCCCCGGTGGAAGCAGCGACACATCGAGTACCATTTTAGTCTCGCTCGGCGTCTCAGTCTCACCTGGGGTAGGTGCCGCCACCACGCTAAAGCTGGCACTGCCGCTTAGCCCCAGCTCAGGAGCCTCAACATTTATCACATACTCACCTGAAGCCTCGGGGTCAACGGTGATGGTTAGCTCGTGAATCCCATTCTCTCCGGTCTTTGTGGTATAGGCCTCGGCAATATCCCCGCTTATTCTCAGCTCCGTCTCCTGAGGTGGCAAGACCTGTATTGTTACCAAGACCTCACCTCCAGGTTCTACCCTCTCCGGGGAGGCGGTTACCGTCATCCGGGTTTCAGCCACCACCGTATAGCTGGCAGTGCCGACAGTGCCCAGCTCAGGAGCCTGGACAAGCACCCAGTACACCCCCGGCTGAATTTCCGGGTCGATTGAAAGCGGGACCGCCACCACTCCATCCTCATCGGTTAAAAAGCGCCCTTCCAGGGGGTCTATGGTAACCGTGGTCACCTGTGGTGGGGAGACCACCACGTTTACCATTATCATGTCTCCTGGCTTGACCTCTTCCGGGAAGATATCCACGCGGAGCTGGGCTTCCACTGTGGGAGCAGGCGCGGCTTCCACCACATAGTTCTGGGGGGTGATGCTCACCGGCTCTGCGGCCAGCTGCAGCGGGTTCTCCCGGGCGGCTGGAGACAAGCTCTCGGTGAGTGATTTCACCGCCGGGATGATAGTGTTATTGTCAATCACCCCGGTAATCAGGTTCTCCGGCGTAGCCTGCTCTAGGATGGCTTTGATCACCCCTTTGCTGCCGCTGTAGTCCTTGTAGAGCCTGTTTACCACGTTCTCTCCCATCTCCTTAAACCCCTTGGGCCAGGCCTCGCAAGCGGCCTCAGCAACATCGCGGGGAATATTTTTGATAAATTGTGTCATGGTGTCCCAGGTTTCCCGGCCAAAGTCTCTGGCTATGGCCTTCCTGAACCTTGACATGAGCGCCTGGGCCGCCTTATTGGCACCCTCAATCAGACCCTCGCCGCCACTCCCCAGAAATCTGGAGAGGTTCTTTATGCGCTGGCCGAGCAGGCGCTGCACTGCAGTCTTCTTGGCCAGATAGGCGCTGATTTTCTCCAGGGCGCTACCTTTGACTGACTTGAGCACCTTCCCCGCCGAGCCGAGCAGGCGCTGCACTGGCTTGCCCACCACCCCGGTGGGGGCGATGGCGGAGGAACCGCCGATGATGGAGAGAATGATGTTGGCTGTTCCCTCGGCAATCTCAACATTACTCGCCTCGGGATTAGAAACCTGGGCGATTCCCTTCCCCAGCCCGGTGAAGATGCCCACCGCTGTGGTGGCCAGCTGCCCTGCCCCCCAGCTAATCCACCCCTTCCCGGTGATGTGCCGGGCGAGAAACTCCTCGGTAAGCTCCTTGGCCCCCTCCTCCACCGCCTGAAACGCATCCACCACGCCGGTGAGGGCACGAGCCCCGGCATTGCCCGACTTCCACTCCCGGTAGTGCTCATCAATGGTGTTCAAGGTCAGGTCTCGCCTGTCCTCCTCGCTCAGCCCGTAGTAATATCCGTAGAACTCATCCGCCGCCAGCTTGGTTGCCAGGCTTACGGCGTGGGCAGCATGCCCCACCGTCTTCTTGACCACATACCGGGCCCCCTTGCCTACCCATACCACCGGCTTGGTCACCGTGGCCACAGTTTTCTTGGTGATAGACCACAATCTATCCAGAGCACCAAGGCTGGCATAAACCGGCTTTGCCGAAAAGAAGAATGGTGAAACAGCCACCTTCGGGGCCTCCCCAGCCGGACGGCCCGCCAGCCATGATGGAGTCCCCGCCGCGGTCAGTGCCTGGTCAGCATTCTCTAGCGCCAGCAGAATCCCCCGATAAAGCTGGAGCCCGAGGGCAGCTATCTCCGCCTCCTCCAGCTTATCCGGCTGCGCCTGCAGCTGCTCCAGCATCGCCTCTGCCTGCTCTATCTGCCTCTCCAGCTCGGCGATGGATAGCCTCAGCACCTCATGATGGAACTCTTTCAGCCCTTCCATGCCATAGGCAATCTGCCTCTCCAGTTCCTGAATCTTCCTATCCGCCTCCAGAAGCTGGGTGATGAGTTCCTCCTCCCGTTCAAACCTGGGCCGGAGTTGCTCAAGCAGTTCCGCAGGCAGGCCGCTGTCCGCCTGCTGCTCTTTGGTATGGAGAATCATGGCCTGAGGGAGGAGAACGGTATATTTGCCGATATACGTCCGGCTCATCTCAGCGTATCTCCCCAGAAGGAGGAGGAGATATTCAGACTGGGTGAGAGACCAGTTGGGCGCCAGTTCCTCCTCCTCCTCAACCGAAGCCAGAAGCTCCCTCAGCTTATCAATGTAGGCTCTATCCACCATCTCACAGGTCTTGAGCGCCAGGTAGTCGTTGTAAAGCTCCTCTTCTGCCTCATACCACTCCCTAAGGGACTCCGCCTGCGGAGACTGGGAGAAGTAAACATGCCAGGTGGCAAACACCCCGTCCAGGCTGGCGTCAAACTGGCTGCTCAGCTGGAAAAGGCTGTGATACTGCAAATCAAGCTCTTTTATCTTGTCAATCACCGCCCTGGCTATCTCATCATGCATCAGGGCTATCTCTTTGCCTTCGTCGGTGTAGGTGCTGAAGCTGGGGGTAAACAGGGTGTTGGAAGCATTGAGCATATCCATGCTGGGAGAGGCGGCAAATACCCCCTCCATCTCCAGTTCTTCGGTTACCTCAGCCGCTGGAGTGACGGCGGTTTCTCCTCCATCCCCTGGCCCTTCACAGGTACAGCCAGAGAGAAGCGTCCCCAGGAGAACCACCGTCAGCAATAGGGGAAGTGTCCTAAACCATATGCCTTTCATACCGCTTGCCCCCTGAGTATCATAGCTTACCCACCGAACCCAACTAGACACGTTCTCCCTGATAATCCTTCTTCTGAATCCACCTCGGCTCACTGTCCGGAGTCAGCAGCAGGATGTCAATGGGGCCACCCACCGTCTTGGGCACCGCCTGGAAGCGCATGGTATCAATGGTAGTCCGTATGGCGTAGATGGCAAAATCGATGGCGTCCTGGACCGTCATCGTCTCCCAGGAAATTGAAGCTGGTTCACGGACGACCTTCTCCTGGCCATGTTCCTCCTCAACCACCACCGGGTTGATGATTGACTCAATAATCTCGGTGGCACCAGACCAGGTAGCCCCGTAAACTATTTCCCCATCCTCGAGATTGGTCCTCTCCCTGACATTGTCTCCCACGTGGCAATAGTAGACATGCGGGACGACTCGCCTACCTTCTTTCCGGTAGCCAGCCACGTGAAAGCCAGCATCGGCATCAGGGAACAAGCCACGAAAATACTTAAGCAACCTGCTGGCGATGACTTCCACATCATCTCCCTCGTTAACCTGCTCGCTGGCAAACCTCTTAATGTGGCTTGCCATGGTCACGCCACCAAGCATGGTGTCTCCGAAATGGGAAACACCCACGCGTTGCTCTTCCAGCAAGAAGGTCTTGGTGAGATAGTCAGAGCCTACGGTCTCAACCTTATAGCTCTCCCCCTCTGGCGTCCTGGCCTCTACCTCCAGCGTCTGGCGGCTGTCTGAGGCCATTATGATGCCCTCGGGGACATAAACAACTACAGCCAGTGACAACCTGAGTATTCCCCTCCAAACCCTAATTATAGTAGTGAATTTCTACCTGATTCAAGCCCATAGGCGTAACAAGGTAGGACCACCATCCGTGGTGCCGCGGACCCAGGGGAACGGTTGACAGTAGGTAGAGAAGAGACTAAGATACGGGCGAGAATTCTACATACAGGGGCAGCCAATGAAGGGCGCTGGCTTACTGAGAAACAAAGTAAAACTTGATGAGGGTGAGTCAGCCCTCAAAGCGTCTAGGGCCAACCTGCAGACCGATTTTCGGAATTCCTCCTTTGTATTGTTCACTTTGCCCCTTCGCTCCACCTTGCCCGCCTTCAGATTATTATCTCCATTTTAATGCGGAGGTGTGCTGCGCCTTCATGTTACCTAACCTCAAGTGTCCAGTCTCAGGGGTTCACTCCAATTCATCACACTTATGCCGCAACTCACTTGATAGCAATTTAGCGAAACGGCACATCAGGGGCGAAAATGGACAATGTTGTGTCAGTAAAGATAAAATGTGGCGAGGGGAAAAGTATGGTTAAGGCATCAGAACTCCCGGTACCAATGCCCGATGGTACCGTTTACAGCCCAAGGAGGAACTGCTGCCCGTTTTCGGTACCGCCCCTGCAGGCATATGCCCGTATTGTAGGCGAGGAGAGAATGGAGAGGCTGGTACAGGCCGCCCGACGCCTGGAAGGGCTCAAGCTGCTGGAGCTAAACGCTACGGCGCAGGGTGGGGGCGTGGCGGAGATGCTGTACAGCGCCGTTCCCTTTACCAATCACCTGGGTATCGAAGACGAATGGGAAATTATTCAGGGTAGCCCTGATTTCTTCAAGTGCACCAAGAGGCTACATAACTTGCTGCAAGGAATGAGCGGCGACCTGACCAAGGACATGGTCCACACCTATTGCACCACCATCGACAAATGCCTCGGGACTTGTCACCTGCTGGATAGTCATCCTGATGTTGTCCTCATCCATGACCCGCAGCCGGCTGGCCTCAGCCACTATCTGAAACATCGGGGGCAGACCTGGGTATGGAGATGTCACATTGATATAGAGCAGGAAACGCTGGACAGAAACCCCCACTTGAAAGACTTCATGAATGACTGGCTGGAGCACTATGATGCCGCTGTCTTCACGGCCAGCCACTATGTAATCACTTACTGGCGCCTGCCCAAGTTCATTATACCTCCTTTTATCGACCCGTTGTCAGAAAAAAACCGGGAACTGACCGATGCTGAGATAGAAGAAGTTCTTGATAAATATCACATTGACTCCAAAACTCCCATTATCGTGCAGGTAGGCAGGTTTGATCCCTGGAAGGGTCTGGACAGGACTATTGCCACCTTCCGTCATGTCAGAAAAGCAAGAAAGTGCCAGCTTGTCCTGGCGGGCGGCATAGCGTCTGACGACCCCCAGGGACAGGAGATTCTGGCTAACATTCTCGAGGAGACCAAAAGGGATGCAGACATTCACGTGCTGAACCTTGCCGTTGATGACCGCCTGCAGAACTGGCGTGAGGTAAATGCTTTACAGCGAGCCGCCAACATCATCATGCAACCATCAACCAAAGAGGGCTTTGGGCTGGTCATTACTGAAGCCCTGTGGAAGGCAAAGCCCGTGATAACTGCCGATGTCGGTGGTATTCCTCTCCAGGTGAGAGACGGTGAAACCGGCTACTTCTACAGTGCTCCCGAACAGGCAGCCGAGCTTGTCATCTATTTACTTGACCACCCGGAGGTGGCCAGGCAGGTAGGGGAAAGAGGCAAGCAGTACATTGGCGAACACTTCCTCATGCCGGACCGGATTGCCGACTGGCTGATGGCCGTGGATATACTCATTAACGGGCAGCTGCCCGGTGAGAGTTACGCTGAATGCATCATCAGCTTTCACCCGTGGTTCAAGCTGCAGAAACGGTCTTAGCAGCGGTATATTTTATATAGTATTAATCAGGCTCTGGCTATCGATAATCGGCATTGCCTAATCTGTAACGTAAACATGGAGAGGAAACGATAGTAATGTTTTTCTTTCCCGTTGGCTGCCTGTTGCTGGGACTGTTTATTCTCTTTTTCCCGGTTATGTTGATGCTCTTCTTCTTCAACATCATCAGCTTTAGTTTCAGCAGGCTTGGCATTTCTCCACAACTGGCAGTGTTGCTCCTCTTCCTGACGCTGGCGGGGTCAGTCATCAATATACCTGTGACCCGGCGCACTGTGGAGTATTCCCGGGGACTTGGGTTTGGCTGGTTTGAGATACCAATACGGCGAGAGTTCGGCCTGGCAATAAACCTGGGTGGGGCAATAGTTCCCACTATTCTGGCGATATACCTGCTCTTCCGGGCTCCCCTTTTAGCGACACTGATAGCAACGGTAGTGATGATTGTCATCTGCAAGTTTCTTACCCGGCCCATACCCGGCCAGGGGCTGGCCATACCAATGCTCATCCCGCCTGTTCTGGCTACCCTGCTCGCAGTGCTCTTGGCCGGGGAACAGGCACCTCTGGTGGCTTATATCTCCGGCGTGCTGGGTACTCTTATCGGTGGTGACCTGCTTAACCTCAGCAAGGCAAGGAGGTTAGGCGCCGGTATTGTCTCCATCGGCGGTGCCGGCGTTTTTGACGGGATATTTCTGGTGGGGGTATTCTCCGTGGCACTTACGGCAATATACCTGCCCCCGTCACCACTGCAGTTGCCCACATATTGACACCGCCAGCGGGGAGATTTAACGTATCAGATGGTTTCTGGAGAAAGGGCTGCCTCATGAAGAACCAGCCCATAGCCAAGATATTCCAGGAAATTGCTGACCTGCTTGAATTAAAGGGAGAGAATGCTTTCA
>CAZAYK010000058.1:0-7804 GCA_964489415.1 uncultured Dehalococcoidaceae bacterium
ACCCGCAAGGAGAAGAGAGTGACTGACCGGTTATGCCGGGGGCTAGCCACCCTCGGCGAGGATGCTTCTCAGCTCAGCGACCATTTCCGGGCCATCAATCTTCACCGGGCATCTCACCTTGCAGCGACCGCACATCAGGCAGGTATAGGCTATCGCCGCTGCCTTTTCTCGATCACCACTAACCATGGCTGCCCAGACAGCCCCAATCCCGGCAAAATAGCTATCACCAAAGTAGCCCGCAGTCACCGCAAAGACGGGGCACTCATAAAGACAACCCCCGCAGCGCAGGCAGTAGAGTGCCTGCCGCAGTACCGGGTGCCGGGCCAGTTCAGCCCTGCCAGCATCGAGAAAGATAACGTGGAACTCTTTTGGCCCGTGAGCCCCGTAGGTGGTTGTTTTTTCAATGTCGCCGGTCTTGCTCGGGCCGGACACCAGGCTAACATAGGCAGGGATATCATAATTGGCATACCGCCAGGTTACCTCGGCAACCTTATAGGCATCACTCAGGGTGGGTACCAGTTTCTCCATACCCACCAGGGCGATGTGGACCGGGGGCGCCCCTGTAGCCAGACGGACATTCCCCTCATTCTCAATGAGAAACAGGGTGCCCGTATCCGCCGCCACCACATTGGCACCGCTCATCCCGATGTCTGCCTCAAGGAATTTCCCCCGGAGAAATTCCCGAGCTGCCGCCACCAGCGCCTCTATCTCTATCTCCGCAGGGAACTCGCTGCCCATAAGTTCGGCGAAAAGACGGGCAACATCCTCCCGGGGAACATGGATTGATGGTGACAGGATATGCATTGGCCGTGACCCCAGTTTCTGGATGATAAACTCCCCCAGGTCAGTCTCATAGACCTCATTACCCTGCTCCTCAAGGTGCTCGCGGAGGCCAATCTCCTCCCCGGTCATGCTTTTCCCCTTGACAATGAGCTTGCCTTTCCCCACCAGGCGGGCAATTAGGTCGCGGGCATCCTGGGCAGTTCGGGCAATGTAGGCCTTCCCCTGGTGCGCCTCGATAGCCTCACACGCCTGCTGGGTGAGCGCCTCCATCTCAGCAATAGCCCCTTCTTTTATCTGCCTCACCTCTTCCGCCAGCTTAATGGTATGGGGGAACTTCCTCAGGGCTTCATTGGTGTTTGCCCGGTAGCTCCTAATCGCCCGGGACAGGGCTGTTCTGATGCGGTCATTATGCGCTGCCGCCATTATTTCCTTCTTATAATCCCGGAAAACAGACAATTCACTCACCCCCCATCGCCCTGGCGACAATTTGAGCCAGATCAAGGACTTCAATATCGCCAGCCCTGGCTTCTTTGAGCCCCTCTTTTAGCTGCAGGATACATCCCGGACATTGGGTGACAATTATCTTGGCCCCGGTTTCAGCAAGTTCCCGGGCTCGATTCGCCGCCAGAATCTGGCTCAGCTCGGGGAAGACAACCTCAAAGCCACCCCCGCCCCCGCAGCATGTCGCCCACTCCCCGCTGGTCCCGCCCGCCTCGACCAGCTTAATACCCCGGATTGCCCCCAGTATTTGCCGGGGCTCATCTATCAGCCCCAGGAAACGCCCCAGCTGACACGGGTCATGGTAAGTGACCTTCACCTCACCGGGAAGGCTGAGCCTTAGGGACGAGATATTCTCAGCAACTACCTCAACAAAATGCCTCACCTCTAAATCATAGCCATCCACATAACGGGGGAAGAGGTCACGCAGAGCATAGGTGCAGGCGGGCACGATGCCGATAATTCGCCTCACCCCGAAGGACTTAAACCTTTCATACGCCTGCTGAGCATTCCGGGCGAACTCCCGGCGCAAGCCAGTAAAATACAGCAAGGCTCCGCAGCAAGGCTCCACCGCCCCCAGATAACCCAACTCGATCCCCAGATGACGCAGCACCCTGACCGCATCGCGCAGCGGGGCATCCGCCCCACGGCTCCGGGCGGCTGCCCTCCGGTAAACCCCGGCAAGGTTGACCCCCAGCTTCCCGGACCAACCCGCCAGACGCAGGGGCAGCTCGGCACCAATGGCGCTCCGGTCCATCCTCCGCACCAGGGACATGAGGATCTCCAGTTCCCCAGCATACTGGTAGCCGCAACCGGCGAAAAATATCGTCTCGGCTCTCTCCGCCAGGGCCAGGCCCTTCGCCCACCCAGCACCCCGCTCCGGGGACACCCCCAAGATGTTCTGCCGGGAGATGATATTATCGGCGATGTAAGCCAGCCCGGGAGGGATTAACTCCTTCGCTTTCCTATTCACCCTACTTCCTGCTCAGTTTCTCAATTACGGCATCGGCTACCTGCGAAGTGCCCACGACGCCGCTATCCACTGCGGCTGCATCTGCTTTCAGGTCATAGGTGACCTGCCTACCTTCAGCAATAACCTCGGCAATCGCCCCCTCTAGCCGGTGGGCGGCTTCGGCCTCACCGAGGTGGTGCAGCATCATTACCCCGGAGAGCATGGTGGCCACAGGGTTAACCCTATTCTGCCCGGCATACTTGGGGGCACTACCATGGGTAGGCTCAAAGATAGCGATGTCATCACCAATATTGGCGCCGGGGGCTACCCCCAAGCCACCAACCAGCCCGGCACAGAGGTCAGAAACAATATCACCATAGAGATTGGGCGCCACCACCACGTCAAACTGCTGGGGTCTCCTCACCAGCTGCATGGTCATATTGTCAACAAGCCTGTCCTCAAACTCAATATCCGGATATTCCCCGGCTACCTCACCGGCCACCGCCAGAAACAGGCCGTCGGAGAACTTCATAATATTGGCTTTATGGATGGCAGTTACCTTCTTCCTTCGGTAATTGCGGGCATAATCAAAGGCGAAGCGGACGATACGCTGGGTGCCTTCCTCCGAGATGGGTTTAAGGCTGATACCTGAGCCCGCCCGTATAGTCTTCCCCGTGGTCTCATAAACCAGCCTGACCAGCCGGTCAGCCTCAGCCGACCCCTTTTCAAACTCGATACCGGCATAGAGGTCTTCAGTATTTTCCCGGATGATGACGATATCCACGTCTTGATAGAGCGCCGGAACCCCGGGATAGGTCTTGCAGGGACGGACACAGGCATAGAGGTCCAGCTCCTGGCGCAGGGCAACATTGACACTGCGAAACCCGCCACCCACCGGGGTGGTAATCGGCCCTTTCAGGGCAATGCGGTTTTTCCTGATGGAGGAAACCACATCATCGGGCAGGGGGGTGCCGTACTTGGCCATGACCTCAGCCCCGGCATAGACCACCTCCCAGCGGAAGTCAACCCCGGTTGCCTCCAGAACCCGCCGCGCCGCCTCGGTAACCTCGGGGCCGATGCCATCGCCGGGTATCAGGGTAATGTTATAGGCCATCACTCTTTCCTTAAATTACAGCCTGAAGTCACCATACTTCTGGATATAGGGGATAAGCCCGCCCTCGTCAAGGATACGGAGCATCACTTCAGGAATCCTGCCCACGGTGAACTGGCTACCGTTAGTTATATCCCGCACCGTCCCCGCCGCCAGGTCAACCTCCAGCTCGTCGCCGTCATTGACCCCATCGGTGTCGCCGATGAGCACGGGAAGCCCCAGATTAATTGCGTTTCGATAAAAGATTCTGGCTACTGATTTGGCCACAATGGCACTAACCCCGGCCATCTTGAGCACCAGGGGGGCATGCTCCCGGCTGGAGCCCAGACCAAAGTTCCTGCCGGCGACGATAAAGTCCCCGCTCCTGACTCGAGAGGCAAAGGTAGGATCGGCATCCTCCAGGACATGCTTGGCCAGCTCGGGCAGGTTGCTACGCAGGTGGGCATAGCGCCCGGGGATGATGTGGTCGGTGGAGATACCATCACCAAACTTAAAGGCTCTACCCTTAAGCATCTAGATTACCTCCCTGGGGTCGGTGATTTCCCCGGTTATCGCCGTGGCGGCGGCTGTCGCCGGGCTGCCCAGATAAATAAACGCTTCCGGGTTGCCCATGCGCCCCTTAAAATTGCGGTTGGCCGTGGACAGGCAGGACTCCCCACTGCCCAGCACCCCCTGGTGCAGCCCGAGGCAGGGCCCGCAACCGGGGGGTAACACCACCGCGCCGGCCTCAAGCAGGGTGGGGATATCGCCGGCTCTGATGGCTTTAATCAGGACATCCCGTGACGCGGGAACAACTATCAGCCTGGTCCCAGGGTGAACCTTCTTCCCCCGCAAAATACTGGCCGCAACCGCCAGATCCTCCAGCCGCCCATTGGTGCAGGTGCCGATGACCACCTGCTGGATTTTGGTTCCCTTAAGCTCCCGGGCAGGGGCGGTATTATCCACACTGTGGGGCCGGGAAACCGTAGGTTCAAGCTCCGCTGCCTTGATGTTGATTATTCGTTCATAGCTAGCGTCAGCATCGGGGGAAATTGGCCGGTAGTCGTTACCCCTCCCCAGGGCGACTAAGTAATCACGCGTAATCTCATCCGCCGGGAAGAGACCGGCCTTGGCCCCCGCCTCCACCGCCATATTGGCTATGGTAAACCGGTCCGACAGGGACATCCGCTCCACGGTATCCCCGCCGAATTCCAGCGACTTATAGGTAGCCCCGTCGGCACCAATCAGGCCGATGAGGTGCAGAATGATATCCTTGGCATAGACCCCCCGCGGTAAATCCCCGGAAATCACTACCTTGATGGTTTCCGGCACCCGGAGCCAGGTCTTACCCAGAGCCATGGCAATGGCCACGTCTGATGAGCCCATGCCGGTGGCAAAGGCGCCCAGCCCCCCGGCGGTTACCGTATGGGAATCAGCCCCGATGATGACATCACCGGGACGAGCCCAAGACTCAATTACGAGCTGGTGACAGACGCCACTGCCGACATCAGAAACAATACCCCCGGTTTGCCGGGCAAAGTCACGGAGCAGCCGGTGATCGTTGGACAGGTTGCTGCTCGGGCTGGGAGCAGCATGATCCATGAACAGCACCGTCCGCGGTGGGTTAGCCAGATGGCTAAATCCGCTTGCCTGAAACTGCCTGACGGTCAGTGGCCCGGTGGTATCCTGAACGAAGGCCAGGTCTACCGGAGCAATAACAATATCACCCGCCCGAGCCTCACCTCCCGACTTAGCACTCAATATCTTTTCCGCCAATGTCTGCTTCATACGTCCTGGCTCTTTATAAAGTTTGACGGGTAATCTTCAGGAATCCGCCCGGCATTCCTCTTCTCTGCCGCCCTACACCGGGATATTGCCGTGCTTCTTGGCCGGGCGGCTTTCCTTCTTATTCCGCAGGGCCTCAAGGGCAGCAATTATCCTGGGCCGGGTCTCCCGGGGAGGAATGACGGCATTGATATATCCCATCCTAGCGGCAACATACGGGTTATAAAATAGCTTGCGGTATTCCTCTATCTTCTCCTTCTCCTTGGCCTCAGGGTCATCAGCAGCCTGGATTTCACTGCGGTGGATGATGGCCGCCGCCCCCTCAGCCCCCATGACGGCAATCTCGGCCTGGGGCCAGGCGAGGCAATAGTCCGCCCCCAGACTCTGAGAACACATGGCGATATAGGCGCCTCCATAAGCCTTACGGGTGGTCAGGGTTATCTTGGGGACAGTTGCCTCGGCATAGCACCACAGGAGCTTGGCGCCATGCCGGATAATGCCCCCCCACTCCTGGTTGCTCCCGGGAAGATAACCAGGAACATCGGCAATGGTAAGCAGGGGGATGTTAAACGCATCGCAGAAACGGATGAACCTGGTGGCTTTGTCTGAGGCATTAATGTCCAGGCAGCCGGCAAGGTAATTGGGCTGGTTGGCGATAATGCCCACCACATGCCCGTTGAGGCGGGCAAAGCAGGTAATGATGTTGCGGGCATACTGCCGGGACGGCTCCAAAAATTCCCCGTTATCCACTATCAAGCGGATAACATCCTTCATATCATAGGCCTGCTGGGGATTATCCGGTATGATCTTGTCCAGTGCTGCCTCAGCGCGGTCCGGGGAATCGGTGGGGGTGACATAAGGCGGCTGTTCCTCATTGCTCTGGGGCAGGTAGCTGAGCAGCCTCTTTATCTCCTCAATCGCCTGCTGGTCACTGTCGCAGGCAAACTGGGCAACACCACTCTTGGTGCTGTGAGTAATGGCACCACCCAGCTCCTCATCACCGATCTCCTCCCCGGTGGCCGCCTTGACCACGCTGGGACCGGTGATATACATCCGGCTCGTCTTCTTCACCATGAAGACAAAGTCGGTCATCGCCGGTGAGTAGACGGCACCACCGGCAGCCGGCCCCATAATGGCTGATATCTGGGGAACAACCCCGGAGGCAGCAGAGTTGCGGAAAAAGATCTGGCCATAGCCATCAAGGGCATTAATCCCCTCCTGGATGCGAGCCCCGCCACTGTCAATGAAACCAATTATGGGCACCTTGATGCTCATCGCCATGTCCATCACCCGGCATATCTTCCGGGCATGCATCTCCCCCAACGTCCCCCCCCGGGCGGTGAAGTCCTGAGCAAAGGCACATACGGTGCGGCCGTTCACCCTACCATAGCCGGTAACCACACCATCCGCCGGGATGTCAACCTTGTCCATCCCAAAATTAGTGCAGCGGTGCTGAACAAACAGGTCCATCTCCTGGAAGGTACCGGGGTCAAAGAGAAGGTCAAGCCTCTCCCGGGCCGTCAGCTTGCCCGCGTCATGCTGCTGCTTGACCCGCGGCTCACCCCCGCCAGCCTTTATCTCTCTCTCCCGCCTGCTCAGCTCATTAAGCCTATCGTCCACAACCCTAACCCCTGGTTATAGCGGCACCATTATAACAACCGGTAATCATAACACCCTCCCATTTTACTGAAATAACTTTGGAGTATGCAACCAAGAGAACCGCAAACCGCCTGTCCCCCCGGCACCGTTAAGGACCCCGCTTTGCCGATAGGTGCCGCTTGTAACTATACAGGTAGTAAATGGCTAAGCCAACAGCCATCCACAGGAGACCCACCCAGCGACTGTACGGCTGAATAACCATTACCACCACCCAGATAACTGAAGTGCACACCAGACCCAGTAGGCTAATGAGCGGTAACTCCCGCCCCTTAAACTTGATATTCCAGCGAAGCTTAAAGGGGCGGGGTAAGTCTGGCCTTCTCACCCGCAGGCTAAGAATTGAGGCATGAGCCAGGGCAAAGCAGAGGAGTGAACCAAAGACATAGAGCGCCCCCAAATCAGCAAAAAAGCCGGTGGTAAAGAATCCGGGCGTGAGCAAGAGCAAGGCGATAAGACAAAACAGGATAATGGCGATATACGGCGTCCTGAAGCGAGCATGGATTCTCCCCAGAGTAGCCGGCAACTGACCGTGTGACGACAGATTGAAGGTAAGGCGGGAGATACCCATCAGCCCGGCATTGGTAGCGGTAAGCAGGATGCTGGCCGCCAGTAGGGCCACCAAGGGGGCAAAGATAGACTGGAGCGTCTCGGACGGCAAATTAGCCGCAATACCGGCTACCGGGTCTCTCGCCCACCCTGCCACCGGGTCACCCAGCAACTGGGGGGTCATTGCCGAGAGGGCGACGATGGAAATACCGGCGAAGAGAACAAGCACGGCAACTATCATCATTACATATGCCTGCGGTATCCTCTTCGCCGGCTGACGTGTCTCCTCAGCCAATTGAGAAACCGTCTCCACGCCAGTGAAACACAGGGCGGCAATGGCAATGCCAAAAATGAGATTGCTGGTTGATGGCCAGTTACCGGCGCCGAACATGTGTTGTACCAGAACCCCGGGATTGGGGCCAAGTATCAGTATTACCCCGAGGACCACCAGCGTGAGCTGCGTGGCAATATCCACGCCAATAAAAAAGATA
>CAZAYK010000059.1:0-7444 GCA_964489415.1 uncultured Dehalococcoidaceae bacterium
TTGGTAGCGGGGGTTGGATTTGAACCAACGACCTTCGGGTTATGAGCCCGACGAGCTACCACTGCTCCACCCCGCGTCACTTATGCTGGGCTTACGCCCCGGACAATCATTAGTATAGCCCCTATTAGGGTGGGTGTCAAGCCGGCAATTTCCCCGCCGCATTGCCACGTGTTATAATCGTGGTGAATGGTGATGACTTAATTAGGCTGGTTAGGTCATCAGGATACATCTCGGTGGGTTCTTGTTTGGTAGCCAAGGCTGATTTAGGGAGGTAGTAATGAGTAATACCCATGAAGATCTGCAGGCAGCCTTTGCCGGGGAGAGTCAGGCGAGCCGGAAGTACCTGTTCTTTGCCGAGGCGGCTGAGGAGGGTGGTGACTGGCAGGTAGCCAGGTTATTCCGGGCGGCGGCTGA
Source organism: uncultured Dehalococcoidaceae bacterium (assembly GCA_964489415.1). Lineage (GTDB taxonomy): Bacteria > Chloroflexota > Dehalococcoidia > Dehalococcoidales > RBG-16-60-22 > CAZAYK01. Next base: position 415 of record CAZAYK010000059.1, read on the forward strand.
GGCGGAAACGGTGCATGCCCGTAATCACCTTGGCGTGATGGGGGGTATTAGGTCAACCAAAGAGAATCTTGAAGCGGCTATTAGCGGTGAGAATTATGAATTTACCGAAATGTATCCTGCCTTCATCAAGCAGGCGGAATCGGAAAACAATAAGGCAGCACAGAGGAGTTTTGACCTGGCGAACAGGGTGGAGCAAATCCATCATGCTCTCTTTCAGAAAGCCCTTCGCCATGTGGAGTCGGGCGAACCGCTGGGTGACCAGCCTTACTTTGTCTGCCCAGTCTGTGGCAACACAGTGGAGAGAGAAGCTCCGGAGAGATGTCCAATCTGCGGCGCTCCCCGTAATAGATTCAAGAAGGTGGAATAGTCAGTAGATTTAGGACGGCAATAGGGTTGTTTCTTCATCGTGGTGCTTGCTGAGACCGTTTTGTTGGTTGCACCTGGCTGGGGTTAAGGTTATAATTCCGGTAGTGATGAGCGGTGAGGCAAAACTGCGTGTCCTCTTCTCACGGGCGGAGATAGGAGCTACCGTTAGCCGCCTGGCGTCAGAAATAACCCGGGACTACTGTGATAAGAGCCCCCTCTTGTTAGGTATTCTCAAGGGCTCCTTTATGTTCATGGCGGATTTAGTCCGCTGTCTTGATTTTCCGCTGGAGGTGGAGTTCGTCAGGTTATCCAGCTATGGCGCGGGCAGTGAGACGTCGGGCAGGGTGAGGGTGGTGCAGGGGCTACCTCGTTCCATTAAAGGCAGGCATGTGTTGATTATCGAGGACATAATTGATGCGGGACTAACCATTTCTTTTCTGCGTGATTATCTTGTGAGGAAAAAGCCGGCCTCACTAAAGATCTGTGTCCTGATGGATAAACCAGCTCGCCGGCAGGTTCCGGTTAACATTGACTATCTGGGATTTACTGTCCCCAATAAATTTGTCGTCGGCTACGGCTTGGATTATGCCGAGAATTATCGCAACCTGCCGGATATCTGCTTTGTGGAGGGTGAAGTTTAGTGTCGGGGGAACTGGCGCGCTTGGTCTCGGTAGCCCGGGGGGAGACTCCGGCTGACCTTATTTTGGCCAATGCTAGGGTGGTGAATACCGTCAGCGGTGAGATTGAGACGGGCAATGTTGCCATCTGTGGGGATCGGGTGGCCGGGGTGGGTGATTATCAGCAGGCGAAGCAGGTGCTCGACGTAAGGGGCAGATACCTGGCCCCTGGTTTTATTAACGGGCATACCCATCTGGAAAGCTCCATGCTTGATGTTGGTCAGTATGCCCGGGCGGTGGTGCCGCGGGGTACCTCAGCTTTAGTGACTGACCTCCATGAAATTGCCAATGTCTGTGGTGTGGCGGGGATGAGGTATGTGGTGAACTGTGCCCGCCGTCTGCCTCTGGACCTTTTCCTGATGGCCCCCTCCTGCGTGCCGTCAACCCATCTGGAGACCTCGGGTGCCAGTATCACTGCCGGGGACATCCGCCGCATTCTCCGCTGGCGGGGGTGCCTGGGGCTGGGGGAGGTGATGAATTTCCCCGGGGTGATTAATGGTGATGAAGCCGTGCTGGGCAAAATCGAGGTGGCCCGGGGGAGGGTTATTGATGGTCATGCCCCCGGTGTTAGGGGCAAGGACCTGGCCGCCTATATCGCGGCTGGTATCTATTCTGATCATGAGTCGGTGACCCTTGACGAGGCTCGGGACAAATTGCGTCAGGGCATGTGGGTCATGATTCGGGAGGGCTCTTCGGAGAAGAATGTGGATGCCTTACTGCCCCTGGTCACCGATAAGACCTATCGGCGGTGCCTCTTGGTGGTTGATGATCGCAGTTGTGCTGACCTTCTCAGTGATGGGGATGTTGATGCCGTGGTGCGTAAGGCAATTTCACGAGGGCTTGACCCGGTGCGGGCTATCCAGATGGCAACGATTAATCCCGCGGAGTACTTTCGGCTCGAGGGGCTGGGGGCAATAGCCCCGGGCTACTTTGCCAATGTGATCGTGATTGATGACCTGGCAAAACTGCAAATCGGCATGGTCTTCTACCGGGGGCGTCTTGTTGCCCGGGACGGTGAGCCGCTATTTACTGGCTATTCATCCGGCACTAGCCGCCCCGTGGCTACGGTGAAAATCAAGCCGTTTACTGTGGAGGCATTGCGGATGGAGGCTTCCGGGGAAAGCCAGCCGGTTATCGAGGTGGTTCCCGGGCAGATAATCACCCGGAGGCGTATGGCTCGGGTCAGGGTTGAGGATGGGTTTGTTGTCACTGATACCCGCCGGGACATTCTGAAGCTGGTGGTGGTGGAGAGGCATAAGGCGACCGGTAATATCGGTCGGGGGCTGGTTAGTGGATTTGGCCTGCAGAGGGGGGCGCTGGCTTCCTCCATTGCCCATGATGCTCATAATATCATTGCGGTGGGCACCAGTGACGGGGATATTCTGGCTGCGGTCAGAGAGATAGAAAGGCTACAGGGGGGGCTGGTTGTGGTTGCCGGGGGGAGGGTGTTAGCCAGCCTGAGCCTGCCCATTGCTGGCTTACTATCGGAAGAGCCCTTGGCAGCGGTGGTGTCTCGGCTGGTGGCGCTGGAGAGGGTGGCCAGGGACTTAGGGGCTACCTTGCCCTCGCCATTAGCCACCCTTTCCTTCCTGGCCCTTCCGGTAATCCCCGAGCTTAGACTGACTGACCGGGGGCTGGTTGATGTGAACCAGTTTAGGTTGATTGGCTGAATTGGTCAAATGAGAAACGTTATGCGCATACCTGCTCAGGAGCCGATTTTTGAGAATCGGTTTGACGCCGGGCGTAAGCTGGCTGCCCAGTTGATGGAGTATAAGGACCGGTCGGCTGTGGTGCTGGCTATTCCTAATGGTGGTGTCGCCGTGGCGCTGGGGGTAGCTCTAGCACTGGACGCCGAACTTGACCTGGTCATTTCCCGGAAGATTCCGCTGCCGCTCAGTCCGGAGGGTGGCTTCGGTGCCGTCACCGATGATGGCACTATTATTCTGAATGATGAGGTGGTTAGGAGTGCCGGTTTGACTGAGCCACAGATAAACTATCAGGTTAACCTGGTGAGGGCTGACCTTCGCCAGCGAAGCCTGCTTTACCTCAGCAATAGGTCCCCGGTGGTGGTAACTGACCGGATAGTAATCATCATTGATGATGGCTTGGCTTCGGGGTATACCATGATCGCGGCGGTGAGGTCAATACGCCACCGCCAGCCGCGGGAGATAGTGGCTGCCGTGCCGGTGGCCCCAGCCGCTGCGGTAGAGGAGGTGGCCAAGGTGGCGGATAGGGTGGTTGCCTGTGCTGTTAGCTCTATGCCGAGGTTCTATATCTCTGATTTCTACCGGTACTGGCATGTGGTTAGCGATGATGAGGCTATGCAGTGCCTCAGGGAATGGCGGATGCGGCGCTTCCAGTCACGGATCGAGCCGCGGGAAAGCAAGTGAGCTGTTATCACCAGCATTTTCAGGGTTACGCCTGGTTTAGAGCATGCCCCCATTTATCCCCAGAACCTGACCGGTGATATACCTGGCTTCTTCCGAAGCCAGGAAGGCTACTGCCGCAGCAACATCACGGGGAGAGCCGATATAACCCAGCGGGATCTGCCTCTTGAGCTCCTGCTGCTGGCCCTCGGTCAGTTGCTCCGTCATCCCTGTCTGGATAAAGCCGGGGGCAATGGCGTTGACGGTGATGCCACGGGAGGCTACCTCTTTGGCCAGAGCCTTGGTGAAGCCGATAATGCCTGCCTTGGCGGCGGCGTAGTTTGTCTGCCCGGCATTGCCCATAATGCCCACGATGCTGGCCATATTGATAATTCTGCCCCAGCGCTGTTTGACCATGTGCCGCAGCACGGCACGGCTGCACAGGAAGACACTCTTCAGGTTGACGGTTAATACCCTATCCCAGTCCTCATCCGACATTCGCAGCAGGAGCTGGTCGCGGGTTATCCCGGCATTATTCACCAGGATATCTACCTTGCCGTAGTGGTTAATTGCTGTTTTCACAAGCTGGGTAACCTCGGTTGCGGAACTGACATCGGCAGTAATCGCTAGGCTATCCTGGCCGAGGTCTCTTATTTCTTGGGCAACTGGTTCGGCATCATTAATATCGGCGATCGCCACGGTGGCTCCCGCCTCGGCGAGCTTCAGGGCAATTGCCTGTCCGATGCCCCGGGCACCGCCGGTGACGATGGCCACCCGATTGGTTAGATCCATTGGCCCATCTCCTTACCCGAATTTATTCCTGATGGCTGGTGCGTCACCAATGTTTATGGTGGTGACCTCCTTATTTATCCGCCGAATCAGTCCACTGAGCACCTTGCCCGGTCCTATCTCAATGAAGGTAGCTACACCGTTGGCTATCATGTACTCAATGGATTGCTGCCAGCGGACGCAATGGCATAATTGTTCGAGGAGTTCTGCCTTTATTGACCGGGGGGTGGTCAGGGGCTGGGCGGTAGTATTGCCGATGATGGTGATGTGCGGCTCGTGGAAGTTAATCGTGTCTATGATTTCTGACATGCCGTCAACCGCCGGCTGCATCAGCGGGGTGTGAAAAGCACCGCTAACCTGCAGGGGGATAGCCCGGAGGGCTCCTTTTGCCTTGGCTAGCTCAATGGCTTGGCTCAGGTTATCCTGCCTGCCACTGATGACGATTTGCCCCGGGCAGTTAATATTGGCGATCCAGGTGCCGGTCTGGTGGCATACCTCGGCGAGTAGCGCCTCATCCAGCCCGATAATAGCCGCCATGCCGCCGGGATGGGTTTGCCCGGCGTGATGCATCAGCCGTCCCCTTTCCCGGGCAAGGTAAATGGCAGTGGTAAAGCCCACCACTCCGGCTGCGGCCAGTGCCGCATACTCGCCGAGGCTGTGGCCTGCGGTGAAGGCGGGCAGGGGCAGGTCATCATTGCTGGCCTCACGCATCGCCTCCAGGCAGGCAAGGCTGGTGGTCACCAGTGCCGGCTGGGCATTGATTGTCTGGCGCAGCTCATCCTCAGGACCATCAAAGCATAACCGGGATAGTGGGAACCCCAGGGTTGCATCGGCCTGGTCAAAAACGGCTTTGGCGGCAGCGAAGTTATCATAAAGGTCCCGCCCCATGCCGACCCATTGAGAACCCTGTCCGGGGAAGACAAAGGCTACCGCTGTTGCCTTATCCACAGCTAGTCTCCACTATTGTAATTCTTTGAAGAAGAGTAAACTGCCTCCAGATTATCACGGTGAGGTAGGGGTTAAGGCATTAACCAGGTTTCTTTCTGGAGCTTTCCACCTCAATGATTTCCCGACCAGCATAGCTTCCGCAGGTGGGACAAACGTGGTGGGGCCGCTTGGGGCTATGGCACTGGGGGCAGAGTTCTAGGGGTGGTGGCGACAGGCTGAGGTGGCTGCGCCGCTTATCCCGGCGTGCCGGGGATGTTTTTCGCTTGGGTAACGCTCCCATGTAATCTACTCCATTACTTGTTTTGGTTATAATTGCAGCTTGTTTAGTGCCGACCAGCGCGGGTCCACCGGTGCCGGGCAATTGCAGGCGCCCTGGTTAAGATTGTGACCGCAGTGGGGGCATAGCCCGGCGCAATCCTCACGGCAAATCGGCTTCATCGGGATGGCCAGTATGCTGTACTGGCGTATCGCCTCGGTTAGATCAAGGATGTGGTGGCTATCAATAGTAAACGCGCCCGGCTCCTCGGGTGGGGGTAGCGGTAGTCCACTAACCACATCTACCGTGGGCAGATATTCATCTTCAATGTTTATTAGCAGCGGGTAGGTAAACAGGCCTAGACACCGGCTGCAGGTAAGTTCGGTCTCGGTGTTTAGTCTGCCTTCAACCAGGATACTCCGGGGAGTGCGCGTCAGCCTGACCGCACCCGTAACCAGATGGCGGTGCCCGTCACTGGCAACTTCAATAACTTCACATAGCTGGTAATCTCGGGTTGTCCCTACTGGAGACCGCAGTAACTGGGCTACATTGATCTGCATACCGGCTCCTCCCCGCCAAACAGGCCTAACTTAATTATTATAAGCCAAGCTGCCTAGCCGCCGCAACTTTGGGGCGGGAATTAACCGCCGGACAGCCACTAACGGGGTGACCTGCCAATCCTTGCCACGAGCCCCGGCTAGCTATCTGCCGTGGTCACTGGGCCACCAGCATGATATTGCCCGGTTAATTTTGATGGTTTACCTGTGTAAAACGGTTACATTATCTCGGTAAGCTGGATGTCAAAGGTAAGGTCTTCCCCCGCCAGGGGGTGATTGGCATCTAGCGTGACGTTTAATTCAGAGACCTCGGTTACCCTGACGATGAATGTTTGCCCGTCAGGTTGGGAGACCTGAAAACGCTGGCCCACCGCGGGTTCCAAATCTTCAGGCAAGCGGTCTCTATCCAGCACAATTACCATTTCGCTGAGGTGTGGTCCGTAGGCTTCCTCGGCGGGAATGCGGACGGTTTTTGATTCACCGGGCTCCATCCCGATGATGGCTTGTTCAAAGCCTGGGATTACCTGCTCTTCCCCGATGGTAAACTGCATAGGACCGCGGTCAGCGGAGGTATCAAATATCGTCCCATCATCCAGTGTTCCTGTGTAATGGACACTAACGGTATCCCCCATTTTCGCCTTGGCCATTTTTTACCCCCTTAATAATATTTTAAATTTGGATTATTTAGCGCTGGTTATTTCTATCCGGATTGGGAAATGCAGTTGTTAACCGGGCTTATCCAGTATCGGTTCATCCCTTAAGCCGGTCAATCAGCATCGGTACCACCTTAAACAGGTCTCCTATAATACCATAAGTGGCAACATCAAAGATAGGGGCATTAGGGTCCTCATTGATGGCGACAATAATCTCTGATGTCTGCATGCCCGCCAGGTGCTGAACGGCTCCGGAGATACCGCAGGCGATATACAGCTTGGGGCAAACGGTTTTACCCGTCTGGCCGACCTGGTGGGAGTAGGGCAGCCAGCCTTCATCTACCGGCGGGCGTGATGAGCCGAGGGCAGCTCCCATGACCCTGGCCAGTTCCTCGAGTAGCGTGAAGTTTTCCGCTTT
>CAZAYK010000060.1:0-7367 GCA_964489415.1 uncultured Dehalococcoidaceae bacterium
GTGACCCGCTGGGCAGAATTTACCGGAAACTACCCTGACTTCAGGATTAGGTACTAGCTTGCCCCGGCTCGGCGGTTACCTCCCGGATTCCGTAGTACTCATCCTTGCTGAGGAGGCGGGGCAGAATCTCCGCCGAGGTGCGGTAGGTATCGCCGCCACGCCATTCGCTGAGCCGCTGCCCCAGCTCTTCCAGGCTAAGCGGCTGGTTGCCATTAGCCAGGAAGAGGCGAAAGGCACTCTCCAGGATGGGTAACCGCTCGGTGATGAAGCCCGGGGTCCGTGAGCAGCAGTCTTTGATGGCTGCTAGCAGCGCATCCACGGGAATTTCTTTTGTCTCGGCGTCCAGCCGCTGGGCGCACTTGGGGCAGAGGTAGTTCTTGGCCGAAGCCGATAGGGAGCGATTGTTCTGCTGGTACCAGTCGAGGTCAATAAACCAGCGTGTTTTGAGTTGGTCACTGATTATTTCTTCGTCACTCATGGTACTACCGAATCAGGAAATATCAAGTCTCCAGCTCTACTTTGGCCATTTTAATCAGGTCAAGGTATTCTGCCTTCAGCCCTAGTGTCTCGGTGACGGCGCGGTCAACTTCATAAGGCTCACCGACAAAGATCTTGTTCAGGTCCCTATCCTCCACCTGGGTAGGGTCACCACTAGCGGTTAACCTGTGTCTGGCTTCAACGATACCCAGGTCAAAGGGGAGGGTAAAGTAAAGGTCAGCCAGTACCTTGTCGATCCCCAGGCTATACAGGCTATCCCAGCCGCCTGGTGCCTCACCGTGATATTTACTGCTGGGTAGTAGCGTCAGCAGATTCATTATGCTGAGACTAACCCTTCCGTTTAAGGTATTTAATGGTGCTACGGTAATCAGGTAGTCACTGGAAAGGATTACATTGGGTACCCAGAAGGTGGGTACGGCAAAGGGTTTGGGCAGGGGATTATCCACCTCCACCAGCACACAGTCCTTAACATCCAGCTCCAGCACTCGGGGGAAATTGTACCCCAGGGCTTCATAGATGGGGCGGATTGGCCCGCCACTGGGGGTACCTTCCAGTAGGATAATATCAGCATCACTGACCTGCCGGATACCGGAGATTATCGCTGCCAGCATACCCTGGCTGGTGGTTACCGGGTAGGGCATGGGATAGGCGGCGCAGGGTTTAATCAAAACACGCCGTGCCCGGGAGATCACTGCCGGTGCTTTAAACACAAATTCTGATGCCTCGAATATCAACATCTCCTCCTTAACCAAACACGCAGGCTGTTTACTTCTGGTATATTCCTGAGTGCCGAGACCATGGCGAGCAGTGTTCGCCTTAGCAGGTTCTGTAAGGATGGGCTCAGTGGCACATAAGAGTGGTTAATCATTAGTGCCACATTATCTTCCTTGGGCTGGGCTCGTATCTGGCTCTCGATGATATCGGCTATCTGGTTTACCTCATCTTTAGCAAACTGGGGCACGTCTATCTCCAGGGGCTGGTCAGTAACCACCGCCAGTAATTGCTCGGGTGGGCTAACTAGGTCATTGCCCTGTTCCTGACGGTGGACTTCAATCTTGGGGTAGTGGCTCCCCTTAAACCCCTCGGTGAGGAGGAGGTCATAATCCCAGGAAATAAGGCAAGATAAATCCTCCGGATAAAGGGTGGCGGTCAAGTCCCTAAAGATAGCCAGCTTGTTGGCTGAGCTGAGTACCGATAGCTCGCTACCCGCCTGGCTGAGCCGCCAGCTGTCCTTGTTTACGGTATCCAGTTCCAGATTCTTATCGGAATGTTTCATCACGGCTACCTTATATCCCCGCCGTTTAAGCTCGGCGATTAAACCCTCGAGCAGGGTGGTCTTGCCGGAGCCAGACTTGCCCACGATAGAAATAATTGGTGGCATAGCATAACCGCGGTGGCGGGTCAATTGCTTACTTCCTCATTCCAGTCCAGCATCACTACCTGAACCGTTTCCCCGCTTTTCACCTCTGCCCTGTCCTCAGGGACAATGGCCAGTCCGTTGGCCAGGCTCATTGAGGTTAAGATCCCGGAGCCCTGTTTGCCGGTCAGCCGGGCAAAGTACTGACCGTTGCGCCGTTCTACGATAACTCGATTGTAGATGCGGCGTCCGTCAGTGTTGACGATAGTATCCTCGAGGATTGCTTCTACCGCCGGCTTGGTGAAGTTCTTTTTCCCCATCATCTTGAGAATAGCCGGGCGGGCAAAGACCTCAAAGGTAACCATGGAGCTAACCGGGTTACCGGGCAGCCCGAGGAGGGGTACACTTCTCGGTTGTCCCCCCTGGCTAATCCCGGTAATCCGGCCGAAGGCCAGGGGTTTGCCCGGCTTCATCCTCACTGTCCAGAAGCTAATTTCACCCTCCTTGGCCAGGATGTTCTTGACCATGTCATAGTCTCCTTTGGAGACGCCGCCGGAGGTTATCAATAGGTCAGCTTCCAGCCCGTGGCGAAGGCTGGTGACCAGCTCATCCTCCCGGTCGGGGGCGATACCCAGGATCTTGGGGATGCCGCCGTAGCGCTGAACCAGTGCCGCCACGCTGTAGGTATTGCTGTTATAAATCTTGCCGGGAGGTAATGGTTGGCCGATGGTGACCAGTTCATCCCCGGTGGCCAGGATGGCCACCACCGGGCGGCGGATAACAGTAACCTCGCTCCTCCCCAGCGAAGCCAGAACGCCAATTTCTGCCGGCCGGATTACTCTCCCCTTGTTAAGTACCGTGGCCCCCTGCTTGATGTCCTCCCCGGCCCGCCGGATGTCACGCCCCGGGCTAACCTGACGTAAAATAGCAATTTCACTGATCGGGGTGGTGGAGGACAATCTTCGTTGCTCCTCGTCTGTCTCCTCAAAGCGGACAATGCTATCAGCACCCTGGGGCACCACCGCTCCGGTCATAATGCGGATTGCCGTGCCCGGGGTTACCTCGCGTTGGGGAATCGAGCCGGCACTAACCGTATCAATGACACGGAGAATCCGGGGGGACTCCGCACTGGCGCCATGGGTATCTCTGGCTTGTACTGCATAGCCATCCATGGCGGCATTATCCCGCGGGGGGATATTGATTGCCGAGGTTACATCCTCGGCCAGAACCTGACCCAGGGAGTCAAGAATGGGTACCGCTTCGGCCCCCAGCACATCAATGTAGCTGAGGACCTTGTCTAGTGCTTCCTCAACAGTGATCATCTTTCTTCCTCATGCCTCGGGCTAGCTCTCGGGCCTTTTCCAGGTCAGCGGTGGTATTGATATTGAAGAAACTAAGGTGCTCCGGGTCAAACCGGCTAATCTCCTCGGTCTCCACGTAGCGCACCCTGACCATTTGGAGAAGCTGGTCAACTCTCAAATTACTCTGCTTAATCATATTTTCTATGGGGGCAAGGCAGCTCTTGGCATAGACGGCATGAAGCATCTCAACCTTATTGTCCACTCGGGGTACTACCAGGTCAAAGTTGGCTGAGAGCTGCAGCATATAGCCCAGCAGCGCCTGGTTCAAAAAGGGCATATCACAGGCAACAACAAGATTGTAGTCAGAACGCGAAGTTACTAGCCCCGTGTAAATTCCACCCAACGGCCCCTTCCCCGGGAAGGCGTCAGTTACCACTTTTATCTCTGGGTGGTTAGCCAACCGAGGAACAGCCTGGCCTTCAGCTATGGCAATGATGACTTCCTGACAGAGAGAACTGGCACAGGCTGCTACCTGGTGGAGTAAACTCCGGTCACCGACAGTTTCTAAAACCTTATTTCGCCCTAATCTTGAGCTCTTACCACCAGCCAGAACAATACAGCTCGTTTCCAAGGTGCGATATTGGTTTCTCCAACCTTTCCCCTACTTATAATATTCTACCACTAACAGTCAATAGGTGCTAGGGGGGATTATTTGCATTTAGTTGGTGGGGCATGTTACAGTTCTTGTGAGATTCGCCTATAGATATCCCCAATTAATTGTTGCCACTTCATGGCTACCTCTGAAGGAGTTTAATCAGTTCCTCAAGTTGTTATCCAGCAATGGAGAGGACAAGGTTAACCAGGGTGCGCACCGGGATGCCCGTAGCCCCCTTCACCAGATAGCCTTTTTCCTTATCGCTTTGGCTGGTACCGGCAATATCCAGGTGAACCCACGGGGTATCCTCAACAAACTCAGCCAGGAACTTGGCGGCGGTGATGGCACCGCCATAGCGGTTGCCGATATTCTTGATGTCCGCCACGTCACTCTTGATTAGCTCCCGGTAGTCATCATACATGGGCATCGGCCAGATGAGCTCGCCAGCCTCGGTACCGGCGGCAATTACCTGGTCGGCTAGTTTCTGATTGTTGCTGAAGGCCCCGCTGCATATCTTGCCCAGCGCCACAATGCAGGCCCCGGTGAGGGTGGCCACATCAATGATGCGTTTGGCACCTAGTTTCTTGGCATAGCTCAGGGCATCAGCCAGGATGAGTCTTCCCTCGGCATCGGTATTGACCACCTCAATGGTCTTGCCGTTCATTGCCTGGAGAATATCCCCCGGCTTGAGGGCACTGCCACTGGGCAGGTTCTCGGTGGCGGGAATAATGGCGGTAACGTTGATCCTGGGCTTGAGCTGGGCGATGGCCTTCATTGCCGCCATAACCGCCGCCCCACCGGCCATATCTCCCTTCATGTCGCTCATCCCTTCGGAGGGCTTGATCGAGATGCCCCCGGCGTCAAAGGTAATCCCCTTGCCCACCAGGGCGAGGTCAATTTCCTCGGAATTATTCCCCTTATAATTAAGGATAATGAATTTGGGAGGCTGCTGGCTTCCCTGGGCGACACCCAGCAGCGCCCCCATGCCCAGTTCTGCCATCTGCTCGCGTTCCAGCACGGTGACCTCAAGGTGGTAACTCTCCGCCAGCCTGGTGGCGGCTTGGGCCATCTGGGCGGGGGTCATGTAGTTGGCCGGCTCGTTAACCATATCTCGAGCCAGGTTGGCGGCTTCGGCTAATACCTTGCCCCGAGCACTGCCCTGTTCCAGGAGTGGCTTCTCTTCCTGGCTGCCCACTATTGCCAGCTGCTTAATCTCGGTGTAATCCTCCTCCCTTTTGGTCAGGTAGCGGCGGAAGGTATACAGGCCGAGTATGGCGCCCTCGGTTACGGCTTGGGCCGCGCCCTCCGGGCTGATATTATTGATGCCGGCACCGTGGGCTACGGTGGCAATATCATCTACCCCCCGGTTGCGTAGCCAGCGGCAGGTCTCGGCAACAGCGCCGCGTATCTTGTTGGTGGATAGTTCCCGTGGTTTGCCCAGTCCGGTAATCACCACCCGGGGTGCCGGCAGTTTGCCCAGGCTGTGGACCAGGGTAATTTCATTGAGTTTGCCCTTGATGTCACCCTGGCGGATAAGCCGGGAAATGGCGCCATCTAGGGCCCTGTCCACCGTGGCGATGCCGCTGTCACGGTATTTCTTCCCCTCAAAGTGGTTTAATATTATCGCCCCGGCTTTGACCCGGACGATGTCCTCAGCGATGACCTTAATCTCCATCTTGGCTCTCCTTTCACCGGCGTGCTTCTCTTATGATTTTGTCCACTACTGGGGTGATGTCTCGGGAGGTATCCACTGCGTAATGGCGGCGCCCGATTTTCTGCACTGAGGGCTTCATCCTCATGTACACTGACCAGTCTGCGTCTGAGCTTTCTTGGGGATTGTTTACTACTGCCCGGCGGCGCAGTCTTTCCTGCACCAAAGCCGGTGGTGCCTCAACTCGCACCAGAATCAGCCGGGCGTTGCGGCGCTCGGCGATGTTATACAGACGTTCCCGGTACCTTTCCGATAGATTGGTGGCATCCAGGATAATGGGGATTCCTTTGCTGAGGAGGTCTTCAATGAGCTGATGAATCGCCCGGAAGAGGCGGGTGCTCTCCTCAGCCGTGTAGGCTGGCGACGGGAACAGGATCTTGCGCAGGGCATCGCTTTCCAGAATCAGCAGGGGCATTCTTTCGGCGAGTTTTTTGCAGAAGTAGCTCTTCCCGGTTCCGGGTAAACCGCTCACCACAATGAAAACGGGCTCGATCTCGGGTTCGGGTAGCTGGCCCAAGCCTTCGGCTAATCGCTGGGCATCAGCAACAGTCTGGGTATCCTCCATACCCTTGATTATAGGATGTTTTCCGCTATTTGGCTAGGCGTGGGGATAAACCTGGAGCTATCCCTCAGGGTAGAAGGCGACCCCGAGCAGACCCGGGCCGGTGTGGACCCCCATTACCGGGGTAAATTCGGTGATGAACAGCTCGGTACAATGAAACTGGGAAGAAATCCTGTTTTTGAGGGCTAGTGCCCTCTCCGGGGCATCAGCGTGCATCACGGCAACATGGAGTGGCTGTCCCGGGGGCGTCTGTTGCTCCATCAATTTCAATATGTGTTTTATGGCGCTGGGAATGGTTCGGGGCAGGGCCACCGTATGGGCATCACCATGGTTAAGGGTGAACACCGGTTTGATCTTGAGCACGGAATTGACCAGAGCCGCGGCTTGGGGTACCCGCCCACTTTTCGCCAAATAATTAAGGGTATCCAGTGTGGCCAATAGATTCACCCGTGACATTACCCTCTGGGTGGTGGCCACTACCTCGCTCAGGTTTTTCCCCTCAGCCGCCGCCCGGGCCGCCGCCAGGGTGACCAGTCCCAGCCCGGCAGCTGCGGTGGTGCAGTCGAGCACCTCAACATCCAGGTGGGGCAGGGATGTTTTGGCCATCTGCCTAGCTAGCTCGGCTGAGCTGAACATGGCGCTGAACTGGGATGGTTCGGTGAGGCAGAGAATGCTCTCTGCCCGTTGGCTGGCGCGGCGGTAGGCCTGAAGATAGGAACTCGGGGAGGAGCTGGAGGTGGTGGGTAGCTTCTTTGCCTGCCGCAGGAGCTGGTAGAACTCACCGGGGCTGATGTCTATCCCATCGCGGTAGGCCTTGCCGTCAAAGATAAGCGTTACCGGCACCAGCTCAATCTCATATCTCCTCACTTGCTCGGGGGGGATACAGGCAGTAGTATCAGTGACTATGGCTACCTTTTTCATCTGATTGCTGCCAGCAGGGAGTGACCGGTAATCTGTAATTAAGTCCGTTTCCTTGCCTGCCAGAAGTGGTAATCTCGGTCCAGAATAAGATTCTTGCGTTGCCGGCTATCGGTAGCTGCTTGCTTGAAGCTAGGGGATGACACGGCAAGGAGGAAGAGAGCCAGCGCCACGGAATAGGTGATAAGCATGGCCGAACCGTTAAGCCGCCAGATAATTAGGGGCAGTATCGCTAGCCCGACGGTTACTGCCAACCTGATGTTGCTGGTAATGACGATGGTTAAGGCGATTACCGCCAGGCAGATACCCACCTCGACGGGAAGCAAGGCGAGGAATACCCCCAGGGTAGTGGCGGCGCCTTTACC
>CAZAYK010000061.1:0-7362 GCA_964489415.1 uncultured Dehalococcoidaceae bacterium
CAGCTATCCGCTGACTGCTGGCCCCTCACTGTGGCAGGTGTGGCCAAGCCGCTGGACCGGCGGCTTATCCCTGGTGGGCGGTAGAGGACTCGAACCTCTGACCCCCTGCGTGTAAAGCAGGTGCTCTAACCAGCTGAGCTAACCGCCCTCATGGCGCGCTTGGCGGGGGTCGAACCCACGGCCTCAGCCTCCGCAGGGCTGCGCTCTATCCAACTGAGCTACAAGCGCAACTTTGGTGCCGAAGGAGAGATTTGAACTCTCACGCCCTTACGGGCACTACGCCCTGAACGTAGCGCGTCTGCCATTCCGCCACTTCGGCATATTGATAATGGAGGCCGTGTAACCACTGACCTCAGCAATGTGTCTATTGCAATAACTACTAATACCCTAAAACCCTGCCTTTTGTCAAGGTTGGTGCTTCCCCAGTGGGGGCTGGCTTGGCTCTCCCCCGGTTTACGCAAATTTTCGCATGCCCTCTCTGCGGGTCAAGGATACTAGTGAACCTATTTGATGAGTTCTCCCAATTGGTAAAGGCTGGGTGGTGAGGTGCTGTCCCGGGTGATCTAGCGCTTAGCGTTGATTTCATCCCTCAGGGTGGCACGGCTATGGCGGATGACACTACGGGCTAGATATACCTGCCCACCGCTTGGGCGATTGGTCTCAGTTCGTCCATCAGGATGGCGAAGTTAGCTGGCGTCAGCGACTGGGGGCCATCAACCAGGGCCTCTTTGGGATTGGGATGTACCTCAATGAGGAGGCCGTCAGCACCGGCAGCCACGGCAGCCTTGGCTATTGCTGGCACCAGCGAGTAATGACCGGCGGCATGACTGGGGTCAACAATCACCGGCAGGTGGCTGAATTTCTTGATCACCGGGATGGAGGAGATGTCCAGGGAAAAGCGGGTACTGTCCTCAAAGGTTCTGATTCCCCGCTCACAAAGAATTACCTGATTATTACCCTCTGCCAGCAGGTAGTCAGCGGCGGTAAGCCACTCAGTAATTGTGCACGAGAAGCCGCGCTTGAGGACAGCGGGACACTGACTCCGGCCAATATTGGTCAGCAGGGTGAAGTTCTGCATATTCCGGGAACCAACCTGAAGAATATCAGCGTACTCGGCGACCAGGCTGACATCATGAGGGTCAACGACCTCAGTAACTACCGGCATATCAAACCTTTGCTTAACCTTGGCTAGCATCTCCAGGCCAGCTTTCTCCAGCCCCCGGAAGCTGAACGGGGAGGTGCGCGGTTTAAAGGCACCACCACGCAGGATGCTGGCCCCGGCCTCTTTTACCACCCGGGCACATTCGGTAAGCTGCTGTTCACTCTCCACGGCACAGGGCCCGGCCATGACCACGATGCGCTTACCGCCAATCTCAATCCCATCCACCGAAACTATGCTGTCCTCCGCCTTAACCTCCCGGGAGGCGAGCTTGTACGGCTTCATAATCCGGGTTACGCTTTCTACCCCGGGGAGCACCGCGAAGATATCCGTGGATAGCTGACCGGTATGGCTCCCCAGCAAAGCCACCACGGTTTTATCAGTGCCCCGGTTCAGCTGTACCTTCAGCCCCAGTGACTTAGCCCGCTGCACCACGCCGTCTATTTCCTCCTGACTGACCCCCGACCTCATTTCAACTATCATGGCGTTTCCGGCGGCTCCTTTACAGTCTGATGGTGGTTGCCGAGCATTGGTGTTAACCCTTTCATCAGGATAATACTGTTATCGCATTGATTAGTCAAATTCGTTGGGGTTACCGGGAACTTGTGATGACAGATGGCAATATATAACGCCAATTAAAGCTATGGCACGGGTAATTGGGCAGATTTTATCTGACAATTGGATACATACTTGACAAATAGTGTGACAAGAGGTAATATTTCCACGCAGCCCAGATAGGGGGTTTATTCGGGAGCAGGGATGAGTGTTCCGGATTTTAGAATACTTATTGTTGATAGTGATGTTGACCTTGGTGCTAAGCTACAGGATTTGCTTGAGGCGGCAGGCTACCGGGCGGTACTTGCTGTGGATGCGCCGACGGCAATCGCCCTCTGCCAGGAGAAGTCTTTCCACCTGGCCATTATTGACACCAGGTTACCCGATGTGGCCGGAGATGAGCTGGTGGAGGAAATAGCCAAGGTTTCGCCGGAGACGGAATATATCATCATCGGGGCGGCCCCCGCGGACAATGTGGCTAGTGCGGTACGGTATAGAAACATCGTAGCCTATGAGACTCCACCCATTAGACTGGGCTATCTCTGCTCTCTGATCACCCAGGTTGCCGAGCGAAGGTATACCGAGGAGGCCCTCCGCAAGAGTGAGACAAGATACCGCAATCTGGTGGAGAATACGGTGGCGGGGGTGGCTATCCTTGACCCGAAGGGTAACTTTGTCTATGCCAATAATGCGCTGTGCCAGATGCTGGGCTATGGTGAAGAGAAGATACTGGGCAAGCCTCTAGCCAGCTTCCTTCATCCGGAAGATAGGGAAAGAATAACGCCCCTTTTCCACCAGATTCTTACCCACCCTGAGACCAGGCTCAATCTGGAATTCCGGGTAATTAATAGCCAGGGTCATACCGTCTATCTCTCGTCCAGTCCTACTGCCTTGAAATACCGGGACAGAATTGCCGGACTCAGCGCCATCGTCACTGACATTACCGAGCGCAAGCGTGCCGAGGCAGCCCTGCTGGAATCAGAGAGAAACTTTCGTAACTCTCTGGATGAGTCCCCGCTGGGCATCCGGATTGTTACCGCTGATGGCGAGACGCTCTATGCTAATCAGGCCATGCTGGACATTTGTGGCTATCACAGCTTTGAAGAATTGCAAGCTACGCCCTTGGTAAATCGTTATACTCCGGAGAGCTACGCTGAATTCCTGGAGCGGAAGGGGAAGCGGCAGAGGGGGGAGCTTGTCCCCTCAGATTATGAGGTGAGTATTATCCGTAAGGATGGTGAGGTAAGGCACCTCAAGGTGTTTCGCAAGGAGGTGCTGTGGAATGGAAAGACACAGTTTCAGGTAATCTATCATGACGTCACCGAATTGAAGCAGGCAGAAACCTTACTAAAGACAATTTACGAGCACTCCCCAATTGGTGTTTACATCGTCCAGGATGGTAGGTTCCAATATGTCAATCCCCGGTTTCAGGAATTGACCGGTTACAGTGAAGAGGAACTGATTGGCACCGAGTCATTAAGCTATGTTTTTCCCGGGGATAGGGATATGGTCAGGATTAATGCCATCTTAATGCTGCGGGGGAAGCTGCCCTATCCCTATGAGTACCGGCTTATTAGCAAGACCGGGGAGGTGAGGTGGGTCATGGAAACGGTGGCCCCCATCCAGTATCGGGGAAGGCGAGCCACCCTGGGCATCTACATGGACATCACTGAGCGCAAGCGGATTGAGCGCAAGGTGATTGAATACGAGGAACTAAACAAGCTTAAGAGTGACCTTCTTTCTATCGTTTCCCATGAGCTGCGCACCCCGCTGACCACCATCAAGGGATATTCAACAATGGTCATTGACTATTACCACCGGCTCAGCAGTGATGAGATAAAGAAAAGCCTGCACTCCATTGACAGTGCTGCTGACCGGCTCAGCGAGCTGGTTGACCGTCTTCTCGATATGTCCCGGTTAGAGGCGGGGCTGTTGCACCTTGATATGACCCCCACCAGTATTACCAAGTTGATTAAGCAGGCTGCCGCTGAGGCCCAGATTAGGTCCCCCAAGCATAAGGTGGTGGTGGATGTGGGTAAGCGGTTGCCTCGGGTGGTGATTGATGCCAGGCGCATTCATGAGGTGCTGGACAATCTGCTCGATAACGCCTGCAAGTATTCTCATGAGGGGGCACTGGTGGTGATCAATGCCCGCCGGATGGGGCAGGAGCTCCTCATCAGCGTAACCAATCAGGGGGTGGGTATCCCGTCAAATGAACTGGGGAGGATATTTGACCGTATGTATCGGGTGGAGCAGCGTCTCAGCCCGGGGAAGGGTGGTCTGGGATTGGGGCTGGCCATCTGCCGGGGTCTGGTGGAAGCCCATGGCGGCCGTATCTGGATGGAAAGTAAAGAGGGAGAGTGGGCTAGGTGTTCGTTTACCCTGCCGCTGTCCACAAGGAATCATGGTCAGGAAGCGCGCGATAAAGCCGGTGCTAATTATCGAGGATGATGCTGAGATAAGAAACTTTGTCGCTAGGGTGCTGGAGCTTGAAGGCTACCCGGTTATTCAGGCTGACACCGGTGAGCAGGGGCTAGCCATTGCCCGGGAGACCCCCCTGTCTCTAGTGGTGCTGGACCTGCGGCTACCGGGGCGTGATGGCTGGTCAGTGCTTGAGGAGCTAAAGAGTGTCCCGGCACTCTCGGCGATCCCTGTCGTGGTGCTTACCGCTTCGGCAGCAGCCACGCGGCGGGAGCGGGCACTCGGTATGGGGGCGGCGGCCTATCTGGTCAAGCCACTGAGTGTGAGCAGTCTGAGAAAGACGGTGGCCCGTATTCTATTCCAGAAAGGGTGAGACATGAGGTCCCGAAAAGCCACTATTCTTGTTGTTGATGATGACGTGCGTGTCCTCCGCATGGTACGGCGCATCCTGGAGCTGGAGGGATATAAGGTGGTTACTGCTGATGGCGGCCAGGCAGCGCTTGACCTGCTTCAGGAAACAAATCCTGACCTGGTGCTGCTTGACATCATGATGCCTGATATAGATGGATATTCCGTCTGTCACCGCATCCGTGAATTCTCTCCGGTGCCGATAATTATGGTTACCGCCAAGGGTAAGGATGAAGAGAAGGTGGCCGGACTGGATGCCGGTGCTGATGACTATGTGACCAAGCCCTTCTCTGCCAAGGAGTTGAACGCCCGGATTAGGGCGGTGCTGCGCCGTAGCCAATTATGGGGGGAGAAGCCGGAGCCAGCCTTCTGCTTGGACAACCTGACGGTCGATTTTGCCCGGGGTAGGGTGACCGTGGGTGGGGATGAAGTCGCCCTGACGGCTACTGAGTACAGAATAATCGCTTACCTGGCACGAAACGCCGGCCGGGTGCTTACTCCGGATGCGATTCTGGGGCATGTCTGGGGGGAGGAGTATGCAGGTGAAAGCCACCTGCTCCAGGTAAACATCGCCCGGCTCAGGAAGAAAATCGGCGATAGTGCCAAAAATCCAAAATATGTGAAAACCAAGCCCGGCATCGGCTATGTAATGGCACCGCAAACATAAGCCCTTGGCCTTAGCGGTTAACGGGCTAAGGGCTGGTAGTGGAGCCTTCCTGCAGGGAGGCTCCTTTTCTATAAGCACTAAATGCGCCTCTTGTGACTTCTTTGTGAATTTTTGGGGTGGTTTTGTGAGGTGAGGGTAAGCCGGTCTCGCTAAGCTGAGGGGAAACAGCGAGAGGCTGACCATGCCCCTGAAGTTATCTAGGCTGATCTTCCCGCTGGGAGTATTGCTGCTTACTCCGTGGCCGGTTGCCTTCGCCCAGAGCCAGGCGGCCGCTGGTTTGACCCCTGTCCAGATACAGGCGGTGGCACCGTCATCAGCGCCAACCTGGCAGGTCTTTGGCGGAGCCATCGGTGGTGTGGACATGCCCGGTGACCTGTTCTACATCGATGTTACCGGCAGCGCAGGTGACATGGTCGCCACCCTTTATCTGACCAATACCAGGGAGCTTTGCCATGGTTACCGATATCTCGTCTTAAAGATTGGGCTCTATGCCTGGAGCAGTGACGGCCGGTGGCAGCGGGCAGTTTCCGGGGATGGGGGGCTTATCCCTGACACCTACCTCACCCTGCGTAACGGGCAGGTAAGCTTCCTGCTTAGTGGTTACGGAAAATATAAGGTCACCATTGACGGTGGCAGTTTTTACGCCACCTATGCCAGGGGCAGCGTTTCCCCCCAGTTCTATCTCACTGTTAACCAGGCTTAGGCCGTGTTTACCGGCATTTACTGCCGGGAAAGGAGGAGGAAATGGCAACAATACCGAACAAGCAAAATCCTCACCAATCTTCCGGGGAGGGGGGCTCTCTTGAGGACCACACCTGCCGGATGAGGGAGTTCCGCAAGGCTCATCCCGGTAATCCCATTACCCGGCTCAGCCGGGGGGACTCTTTGGGGGAGCATACCCGCCGCCGGGGCATCTTCGGCAGGCTCCGGTTACCTGTCTTGGCCGATGGAACCCTGAAAAGGCAGCTCCTGGCTGAGTTCGTGCCTGTCCCGCCGGTAACGCAGCGAGCCACCGATGGAGGGTCAAGACAGGCGGTTGGTGGTGCCGAATATTCAGTCCTCATCCCTATGTGGAAGCCAAGCCAGCACCGGTTTTCACCAAACTGATCTCCTCGGGCAGCAAGAAGTATCTTAAGGGGAGGTTGACCACCTATGGAGAGACGCCCGCACATCATGGTGATCGATGATGACCGAGACCTGTTGGAAGTAGTTAGCCATGCCCTTAGGCTAAAGGGCTATACCGTTAGCCTTACCAGTGACAGCACCTCAGCACTGGCGCTAATGGATGAGTGTCAGCCTGACCTGGTTCTCCTCGATATAGTCATGCCCAAGATTGACGGCTTGCAGCTCCTTTACCTCATACGCCAGCGCTCCACGGTCCCCGTAATCATGCTCAGTGTCATCAGTGAGGTTACCTGGCTGGAAAAGGCACTGCGGCTGGGTGCTGATGATTATATCAAGAAGCCGTTCGGCATACGGGTGCTTACCGCCCGGATTGAGGCGAAGCTGCGGCGGGCTCAATCAGGCGGTGCCGGTTACCGGGAGGGGAGGGATTTCGTGGTGTGGGCCCAGTAGAGTCGGGGTAAGGTATAAGGGGATCTCCTTTTCGGGGGCATATTCTACCAAGCCTTCATCACTTGGTGAAGAATCTGACCAGGGAGCGGTAGGTACCCCTTTCGCGCATGAAACCCATGATACCCTGGGGTACCACCAGCATTACAATGACCAGTATTAGCCCCTGTATCAGCAGGCTGATACCCGCGTATCTCGCCAGGAGGAAGTGGAGAAAGACGACGATAATGGTGCCCAGAATCGGCCCCTCTTCAGTGCGCATCCCCCCGATGACGGTGGCCAGTATCAGCGTCATTGTCCAGCGAATATTGAAGGCACTGCTCGGCTCGATATACGCCTGATAGATGTAGAAGATAGCCCCGGCAAGTCCCGTTATCATGGCACCGATGACGAAGGCGCTCAACTTTAGGCGGAAGACGTTAATCCCGGAGCTGGCGGCAGTGTCATCATTGTCACGGATTGCAGCCAGTCCCAGTCCCAGCTTGGAGCGGAGGATTAATCGCATCAGAATAACTGAGCCAATGGCAATGACGAGGGCAAACCAGTAAAGCTCGTTCATGGATACCCCCGTGGCCCCTTT
>CAZAYK010000062.1:0-7354 GCA_964489415.1 uncultured Dehalococcoidaceae bacterium
TAGGCAGACGTCTCGGGCCACCCCTGGTGACTCATCGCTGAATACCGCCTCACCATCATAACCCTGCTGGTTAACCCACTGCTTGGCCTTCTCCACTTGTATGCCGAGTTTGTCACCACCCGGATTGGGGTCAACCGCCCCCGATTTCTGGGCTATCCAGGCGCGGCACAGGGCATCCTCGATGGCGCTGTCAGTGGCCCCATCAAACACCGGGGTCAGTGCCTTGAAGCCCAGTATCTGGGCCGCCCAACCGAGGTGGGTTTCCAGCACCTGGCCAATGTTCATCCGCGACGGGACACCAATGGGGTCCAGGATAATATCCACCGGGGTACCATCGGGCAGGAAGGGCATATCCTCCTTGGGGGCGATGAGGGCAATAACCCCCTTGTTGCCGTGACGGCCGGCAAGCTTATCGCCTACCGAGACCTTGCGTTTCTGGGCAACCCACACCTGTACCCACTGGTTAACCCCTGCCGGCAGGTCATCACCGCCTTCTTTGCTGTCCTTGCGGGTGTAAACCTTGACGTTAATCACCTTGCCCCACTCACCATGGGGCACGCGTAGCGAGGTATCCTTTACCTCCCGGGCTTTCTCGCCGAAGATAGCCCGCAGTAGCTTCTCCTCGGCGGATAGCTCGGTCTCCCCCTTGGGGGTGATTTTACCGACCAGTGTATCATCCGGTCCGACTTCGGCGCCAATGCGGATGATGCCATTTTCATCAAGCTCGCGCAGACTTTCCTCACCGACATTGGGGATGTCTCGGGTAATTTCTTCCGGTCCCAATTTGGTATCCCGGGCTTCTACCTCATGCTTGGCAATGTGAATTGAGGTAAACTTATCTTCCTCGACCAGGCGGCTGCTGATGATGATGGCATCCTCAAAGTTATAGCCTTGCCAGCTCATGAAGGCACAGAGCACATTCTGCCCCAAGGCCAGCTCGCCATTCTCGGTGGCGGAGCTATCAGCCAGAACCTGACCCGCCACCACGCGGTCACCCCTGTTGACCAGGGGACGCTGGTTGATACAGGTGCCTTGATTGGTGCGGACAAATTTCATCAGCTCATATCTGTCCTCAGTGCCGTCATCATTGGCCACCACGATGTAGCATTTATTGCCCTCCTTGTCATCAATGGTGCTGCTAACCTCGGTGACCACCCCATCTTTTTGGGCAAAGATTACCTGGCCGCTGTAACGGGCTGCGGCTGCTTCCATCCCGGTGGCGACCAGGGGTGCCTCGGGGCGAAGCAGGGGCACCGCCTGCCGCTGCATATTGGCCCCCATCAGCGCCCGATTGGCATCATCATGCTCAAGGAAGGGTATTAACGAGGTGGCCACACTGACTATCTGGCGGGGGGAGACATCCATCAATTCGATCTTCTCCGGTGTCTCCAGCAGGTAGCCATGGCCCAATCGGGCCTCAACCCTTTTCTCCACGAACTGGTTGTTCTCATCAAGGCGGGCGCTAGCCTGGGCGATGATATAATTTTCCTCCTCATCAGCGGATAGATAGACTATTTCTTCAGAAACAAAGGGCACCACCGGTATGGTGCGGGGGGGCAGGCTGGCTATCTTACTGGCTAGCTCCGGGGTAATGGTGGTTCCCGCATCAGCGATGGTATTACCCTCATCATCAAGCACTGCCTCCCGGATAACCCTGCCCGGAAGCTGCTCGGAGGTATTGCTTAACTCCTTGATGACCTTGCGGTACGGGGTTTCAATGAAGCCATATTCATTAATGGTGCTGTAGGTGGCCAGCGAGCCGATGAGACCGATATTTGGCCCCTCCGGGGTCTCAATGGGGCAGATGCGGCCATAGTGGGAGAAGTGGACATCCCGAACCTCAAAGCCAGCCCGTTCCCGGGATAGGCCCCCCGGCCCCATGGCTGAGAGGCGGCGCTTGTGGGTTAGTTCCGCCAGGGGGTTGGTCTGGTCCATGAATTGGGAAAGCTGGGAGCCACCAAAGAACTCCCTGACGGCAGCCACTATCGGCCGGATATTGACCAGGGCACTGGGGGTAACTGCCTCGGTGCCAATAATGCTCATCCGCTCCCTGACCACTTGCTCCAGGCGGAGGAAACCTATGCGGAACTGGGTCTGCACCAGTTCGCCCACAGTGCGTACCCGCCGGTTGCCGAGGTGGTCAATATCATCCGGGGTGTCAGTGCCATTGTTGACCATAATAATGTGCCGGACAATCTCGACGATATCCTGCTTGGTCAGGGTGCGCTCCTTCAGGCTAACATCAAGCCCCAGTCGCCTGTTTAGCTTATACCGGCCGACTGTCCCCAGGTCATAGCGTGCCGAATCAAAAAACAGGTTCTTGATCAGCTTTCGGGCGTTCTCCAGGTTGGGCAGTTCTCCGGGGTGCAGTTTCTTGTAGATATCAAGTAGCGCCTCTTCCTCATTCTTGATCAGCGGTTCCCGCTCTATGGTTGACTTGATATACTGGTGCTCGGGGGAGCTGTCTTCCTCAGGGAATAGGCAAAGTAGCTCGGCATCACTGCCGTAGCCAAGGGCCCGCAGCAGGGTGGTAATCGGGATCTTTCTCTTCCCATCTATCTTGACCGAGATGACATCACGGTTGCTGGTCTCGAACTCCAGCCAGGCACCGCGGGTGGGGATTAATTTAGCAAAGCATAGCTGGCGGCCGGTGGTGGCATCTTCCTCAGTGGTAAAGTAGACCCCGGGGGAGCGGAGTAGCTGGCTGACCACCACCCGTTCGGCACCACTGGTAATAAAGGTGCCTTTAGCCGTCATCAGGGGAATGTCACCGAAGAACAGGTCTTGCTCCTTGATCTCCCCGGTCTCTTTGACCAGCAGTTGTACCCTGACATAAAGGGGAGCGGAATAGGTCAGGTCTCGGTCATGACAGTCTTGCTCCGAGTGACCGGGGCGCGGTTCGCGCAGTTCGTAGGCGATAAAGCTAAGCTGAAGCCGGTTGGTGGTGATATCCTGAATTGGGGATACCTCTTCCAGCAACTGCTTTAGCCCTTCTTCCTGGAATCTCTGGTAAGAATCGAGCTGAACCTTAATCAGGTTGGGCACATCCAGCAGTTGGGGTAGCTTGGCATAAGATTTTCTCACCACGGCTGGCTTTCCTACGGGTTTTGGTGACGTAACAACCATGTTCACTCCTTAACTAAACATGTGTAGTTGCTGTGTTCTGGTGCCACTACTCTGGGCAAAGGCATGACCTATTGTATCTGCAGGAAATAGAGCGACATTGAACGTAGCTATATGAGGTAAATATCGTTAGGGGCATTACTTTAAAGTTTAATCTTACCACTATTGGAAAGGAATGTCAAGTCCCTTTTCGGGGACATTTGTCAAAAAGGTGGCTGTTCTTTTTCTCCTATCCTGCTATAATTTAATTATTATGAAGTTAGGCGGGAACTTTACTGCCCGGCTGATTCTGGCGGTCGTTAGCACCCTGCTTGAGGAAGGGGCCATTGTGGTCATTTGGTACTGGGGGTTGCCTCATTTCGGCATCCACCTGCCCCTTTATGTGCTGATTATCATTATGGTCGCCTGGCTGGCGTATGCTGTGGCCATGTTTATTGTCGTTACTCGCGTATTAAGCAAGAAGGCGGTGGTGGGTCTGCCCACCATGGTGGGGAGTAAGGGTAGGGTGGCCAAACCGCTGGCTCCTGAGGGCTTGGTCCAGATTGGGGGGGAGCTGTGGGGGGCAACCTCTGCCGAGGGGGAGATAGGTGCGGGTGAGGAGGTTACCGTGGTGGGGGAGGATGGATTGAAGCTGGTGGTGCGCCGGGGTGCTTCCCGCGGGGCTACACATTAAACAGGAAGGTGATGACATCGCCATCCTGAACGGTGTATTCTTTACCCTCAAGGCGGAGCAGCCCCCTCCTGCGTGCCTCAGCCAGGCTGCCACAGTGGATTAGGTCAGTATAGCTGATGACCTCGGCGCGGATAAATCCCCTCTCCATGTCAGAGTGGATCTTGCCAGCGGCTTTGAGGGCAGTGGTTCCCTTGGGTATTGACCGGGCGCTAACTTCACCTGAGGCGATGGTGAAGAAGGTAATCAGGTCCAGCAGTTCGTAGGAGAGGCGGATGGTGCGGTCAGCGCCGGATTCCCTGAGGCCAAACTCGGCGCGGAACTCCTCCGCGGCGCTATCATCCAGTTGCGCCAGTTCCATTTCCAGCTTGCCGCACAGGGCAATAACCCCACATTTCTCCCGGCAGTAGCTTGCCTTCAATTCAGCTTCCAGAGACGCTGCCTGGGGAAGCTGGTCTTCACCGATGTTGACTAATATCAGCAGTGGTTTAGCGGTGAGGAACTGGTAATTGGTGATGATTCTTACCTCACCGGGGGTCAGGCTAAGCTCGCGGAGGGGGACATCCCTTTCCAGTTCCCTCTTAAACCGCAGCAGGGTCTCTTGCTCCTTGAGGAAGGTGGGGCGCTCGGCTGGTTTTGCCCCTTTTAGAGCGTGCTCGATTCTCTCCAGCCTCCGTTCGATAATAGCCAGGTCAGAGAAGGCCAGCTCTAGCTCCATGGCAGCAATATCGCGGCTAATGCCCCGGCTACCTTCACTGTGGGGGATGCTGTCATCGGCAAAGGCACGGACTACGTTAATCAGGGCGTCTACCTGACTGAGCTGGCTGAGTAGTTCACCGCCTATCCCTTTGTCCCTGGCCAGACCCCTGACCGAAGCCCCGACATCAATGTAGCTTACCTCAACCGGGACTACCTTCTTGGGGTGGAGCATTTCCGCCAGGCTGTACAGGCGGGGTTCGGGGATCTTAGCCCCACCGATATGGGGCTTAAGGCCCCCCGGGGTGTGGCTGGCAGTGTCAACCTTGCCTTTAGTTAGGGCGTTGAAGATGGTTGTCTTGCCGCTCTGCGGCAAGCCGATGATGCCGATATTCACGCTCATCAGTCCAGTTCCTTAATGGGCCGCCGGAATCCTTAGTGGCCTGACTTGACTATTTCTCGGGCTCGCTTGAGGGCAAGGTCTCTTTCCGAAACGCTCAGTTTTTCATTAGCGGCTAGTTCTAACAGGGCGAGGAGTGCTTCGTGGCTGCCCATGTCACCAATCAGTTCAATGGCTTCGTTGCGCAGCCGGGGATCGAGCTGTATATCGGTGGCAATAGATAATAATTTATTTAGTTCGTCAGGCTTCCTGTTTCCCTCACCTTTTTGTGACATCACTTTCACCTCTTGGGGGCAGTGGTATCAATCCGGGCTATTTTCTTCTTGGTGCGATTATTTCTCAATAAGCGCGGTTTGTCAACCTTACCTGGCTACCTTGGGTGTGGTAAAATGGGGGTAGCCATTAATGGAGGGTTAGCGCTTGCTCTACGTTCTGCTCGGCGAGGATGACTTTTCCCGTCGCCAGTCGCTTAGGGAGATAAGAGGCAGTATCGGTGATGAGACGGTCCTGGCAGCAAATACCACCGTCCTTGATGGTCAGCAGTTGACCCTGGACCAGTTGCGGAATGCCTGCGAAACGGTGCCCTTCCTCGCCGACAGGCGGCTGGTAATTGTTGAGGGGTTGCTGGGGCGATTTGAAGCCGCGGGTAAAGCCAGCCGTAAGCCGCCCCGACCAGCCTCTCAGCGGGGGGATTATCCGGCACTGGCTGATTATCTTCACCAGATACCTGACTTCACCGTGCTGGTGCTGATGGATGGCAGGATAAGCAGCCGTAATCCACTGTTACGGGAAGCAGCTTCGGCTAAAGCGGAGATAAGGGCTTTCCCCTTACTTAAGGGGGATAGGCTGCGGCGGTGGATCCGGCGGAGGGTAGGGGAAGGCGGGGGTAGCATATCGCCGGGGGCGGTGGCATTGTTGGAGAGATATATTGGCAGCAACCTCTGGGTTATGGCCAATGAAATTGATAAGCTAGTTTTATTTACTCAAGGTCGTAGTATTGAAGAAGCCGATGTTAAACAGGTGGTCAGCTATGTCCAGGAGGCTAGCGTCTTTGCCCTAGTTGATGCTATCCTGGGGTTTAGAACTGGTGCTGCCCAGACACTGCTCGAGCAGTTATTGCACCAAGGGGCTACCCCTACCTATCTGCTGGCGGTGCTGCTGCACCAGGCACGGATGTTGGTTCGGGTTAAGGAGCTGAGGAGCCAGAGGAAATCTAGTGTTGAGATTGGGGAGAGGCTGGGTATAGCTTCCGAGTTCTTGTGGCAAAGGGTTTCCCAGCAGGCAGATAGGTATTCGCTTCCGCGGCTGAAAGAAATGTATCACCAGCTGTTAGAGGCTGACCTGGCCATCAAGACCGGGAAGCGGGATGGTGAGCTTGCCCTCACTATCCTGATTGCCGAACTGGGGCAGCCAGGTTCCATTGCAATACATTGAGGGGTCGAGGAGGTTAGCATGACGGTTCGTAAAGCAGTGATTGTGGCGGCGGGGTGGGGTACCCGATTCCTGCCGGTCACCAGATCGGTGCCCAAGGAGATGCTGCCCCTGGTGGATGAGCCGCTGATTCAATATTCCGTGGCGGAGGCGATTAATTCCGGTATCGAGCAGATTATCCTGGTGACGGCGATGGGCAAGCGGGCGATTGAGGATTACTTTGACCGCTGCTCTGAGCTGGAGCATTTTCTGGAGAAGAAGGGGGATACCCGGCGCCTCCAGCAGATGCGGCAGCTGTCTAATCTGGTGGATATTTGCTATGTGCGGCAGAAGGAGCAGTTGGGTCTGGGGCATGCCATCCTCACCGCCAGGGGTGTTGTTGGTGGGGAGCCTTTTGCCGTGATCCTCCCCGATGACATTATTGATAGTGAGGTGCCTACCTTAAAGCGGATGATGGAAATCTATCAGCAATACGGGGGTAGTGTCGTCGCCGTGGAGCGGGTTAGTGATGAAGACATCACTAAGTATGGCATAATTGACCCCAGAGAGGTGGCGGCGGGTATATATCAGGTATTGGGTGTTGTGGAAAAGCCGGAGCCGGCGCAGGCACCTTCCCATCTGGGGGTGGTGGGCCGGTATATCCTTACGCCCCAGATATTTGACGCCCTTGAGGTTGTCCCCTCGGGTAAGGACCAGGAAATCCAGCTTACCGATGCCCTGCAGTTATTGCTCAGAAAGCAGGCAATATATGCCTATGAGTTTGACGGGGTGAGGTATGATACCGGCACCCCTCTGGGCTGGCTGGAGGCGACGGTGGCCCTGGCATTAAAGCGTCCTGATATCTCACCGGAACTGAAGAAGTACCTGCGCAAGCTCATCTAGCTCCGCTTTATTTACTGCCCCACTGGTAAACCGCGGTTTCATTGACAGCTAGGGTGACTTACACTAAAATCATATGAGATTATGACTAGTGATGAACTTCGGGCGGCGTTCCTCGGCTTCTTTGAGGGGAAGGGGCATAAAATTATCTCCAG